>CAZJIN010000007.1:0-5004 GCA_964545955.1 uncultured Sediminispirochaeta sp. | reverse complement strand
AAAGGTGATTCCGGTGAGCCTACGCACGGGGAGATCCCGACACATAACGATCCCGATATGTCCCTCCTCATCTCTGAGACCCCCCTCCCACCAATGGGAATAGATCTGTATATCCTCCCCGTATCCCGGCTCCACGAAATCCGGGCACCTATGGGTTCATCGGGAATCTTATCGGGTATCCCCTCGGGAATTCCGGTGATCGCCTACGGCCCCGTCAAAGCCCTTGGCCTCGCCTTCGAATCAGGGTGCAGTGATTACCTGAAGGAGCCTTGGGATTTTCAAGAATTGAAGATCAGGTCCAGCCGCTTTCTCGCCCAACGTCGACTTATCTTTGAATGGGGAGAGGTACGTCTGACACCGATGTCCATGGAACACGGGACACTCAAAGTGGCGCTCTCACCACCCGAAGGCCTTATTCTCAGTCTCCTCGCCGCCCATTCGAACAGGACAGTCCTCCGTGAAGCCCTCCACTACGCCCTGTGGGGAGAGGTACGGCCATCCAGTCGGGCGGTGGATGTTCACGTGGCGACACTCCGAAAGAAGTTCAATCTTCTTGCAGGAAAAACACTTACACCCTGTCCGTTACGCAGTGTCCATGGCAGGGGCTATACACTTATCCACAGAGTACACACAGGTTATTCAGGTTGTGGATAAAATGTGCAAAAAAAGCCGGGTATTCCAAGGAAACACATCGATTATATCACTGTTTTCCAACCTGTTTTACTCGGGATTAAACCAAGCTTGTAAAGAGACACGTATTTATCTATATGAAAAGAAATTGTATTCAATTTTATCTAGCAGTGAGAGTAAAAAATGACACACTTTTTATTTTAAATAATCTAGAATCCTAAAATAACTCCAGTGGATAAGTCTTAATAAGTTGTGGACAAACTGTGTACTCGTCTGGAAATTTTAAAAATTTATAAAAAAAACAACAAAAAGTATTTGACATATCGGATTGCTGAATTGCCGAGCTTGCGGGTCGGAATCCTTCATGCTACTATACGGACATAGCTAACTCAGCAATTCTTTTCACAGAGGATAGTTCAGTGAAAAAAGCCGTCTTGCCGGCTGTGATGTATATAGTTTTTTACCTTCTCTCACTGGTACTGATAAGCCTTTCGGTACTTATCTATCAGATGATTACGGATTATTCCCCCGTCTTTATGTCCCTGTCCCTCATCTTCTCGAAGCTCCCCGGCATTCTGATGCAGGTGATTCCGACGGCTACCGCGGTTTCGCTCATTCTGGTACTGCTCGCGCGAATCAGACACAGGGGCAGAAACCTGGTCGGTTCGCTCCTCATCATAATAATCGCCTCCGGCCTTTATACCTTTCCTTTCCTGTTCTTTGGTCGGCTTACATCCGGGGATATTGAGACACAACGCTTCCCCTTCTACGAACAGCGCCTCACACAGATCGAGGAGACCATCGTCTATATTGAACGAATTGAAGCCGGTACTCCAGGCGCGAACGGTATTCCTGGCGCGGGCACTGTCAGTGACGCGAATATCGAGGCGAACGGTACTCCAGGCGCGGGCACTGACACCACCGAGGGTGGGGCCGGCGCAGGGAATACCCCAGACGCTTTCCCCATCCGGGGGGTGTCGATCCTTCACCTGGGTGGACGGGCTCCGAGAATAGACTATTATCCGATGAGTATCGCCGATCCCGGCGAACAAACCCTGAGTACCTCCCCGTCGGACGAAGAGGGGCAAAGGGTGTACATGGACTATACCGACCACCAGAGTTTCAGCGGTTTCTCCATCACCCCTCCTTTCTTTCTGGATACGATGTTTCGGGAGATCTCCGCGCTGTCCCGGGCTCTTTCCGAAAATCTCAACCGGGGACTGTTTCCCTTCTTCCTCAATGCCATTGCGCAGGTGCTCTTCCTTGTGGGTTCATGGTCTCTGATCAGGACCAGCCGATGGCCTCTGTGGAACGGGATTTTTGCCTTGATATTCCTTCGGGGTTTTTTCTTTCTGGACAGCCTCTTCCGTGGTGAAACGGTCCTGGAGGGAATGAAGCTCCTCACTATCGATGAATACCACCGGTACGCTGCTCCGGCCATTTTTATCTTTCTATTCGTTCTTTTTGTGATGTGGGGCTTCTTTTTTACCAAATCCGAAGCCGACCTGGAGGCAGCCGGGTGAGCAAATTCAACATCAGGACAATGCTTTTCATCATCGCGGTGAATACTGCCGGGTATATCTTTTTCTTTGTGACCTCCCTGCTGAACTACCCCGCTGATGAGTTGCTCTACATCTATAAGGTGCCCTGGGTCTTTGAGGAAGCCCTTCGCAGACTCCTGGAACACATGCCCGTCCTCAGCTTCACCGCCGTACTACTGGCCTTCGGTACCATCGGCAGGGGCAGTATCAAACTCCCCCCCTCGGTAGGGGGCATATCCCGACCGATAAGCAAAACCATCCTTGTACTTATCCTGTTCACCCTGATCTATTCAGCCCTCCATATCGGATATCTCCCCGTCACATATCAACACCGCTATGAACGCCTCTACAGCAGCAATCTGGCAAAAAGCTACCTGGACACCGCGGAACAGGCGAAAGCGAAGGGAGATCTTGAACTGGCCTACGAACGTTACGGAGATTATCTAAGCATAGATGGCGACAATCGGAATATAAAGGTACTATTCGACGAGCTGGAAGGGCAGATATCCATAGAGCAATCGGAGAAGAAGAAAGAAGATTCCACCACCGTGCACATTCCCCACTCGGAATACCGCAATCTGGGGGTGCTCGAACTGTTGGAACGGGCGGAATCGGCCCTTGAAAAAGATGATCCCTTTACCGCCCACTATCTGGCCGGAATTGTCCTCGATATGAATGAAAACAGAGAAGACGCTCGAAGAATCGCCGCCGAGGCCATGGAAAAAATCGCCACATCAGAACCATCGAGGGAGGAAAAAGAGAAATACCGGGTTTACCACAAAAAACTCGCGGGATACCAGGCCCTTACACGCTCACGTCCCGTAGAGGCATACTATATTTTTAGAGAGCTTCGGGAATCCGCCGAGGGGGACCCGGATATCCGGGAATATTACACCGAAAGCCTCAAACAGGCTCGACAGGTATCCTACTTCATCGATGAAGCTAAGGCTTCCGAGAACGATCCGGGTATCCCCAAGATCACCTTCCTGAATAGCGCGAATCCTGGGGACGGTGAAGAAGCCCACCCTAGTCTGGTCTATATAGATAAGTTGGTGTTCGATTCGGGCAATTACTGGGCGTACGGGGTGGAAATCCTCGAATTTTCCAACTCCTTTGAGATGATCTCCCACCTCAGCACCGATTACGCAGGGGTCCTCAACCACACCCTCCTTCTGAGGGGAATAGACAGGGAAGACCGGGGAAATTCCCTCGAACCGGTTCTGTACGACCTTGAAGGCCGGCCGCGCGCAGCGGAAATCGGTGAGATCAATACGGTTTTCTCAATCAGCCCCTCCGTCAGTGAACTGGGTCGCTTGACCAGAGACCAGAATTTTGCCGCCCGTCTCAACCTGCCGGCCCTACTCGAAATACTCCCCGACATAGAAAGGTTCGGGTATCCCAAAGTCCAGTTCGAAATCCTGATCCTCAAAAGACTACTCAAACCCTTTCTCTATCTGATCCTTTCTATTCTCGCGGTCGGCCTTGGCTGGCACCTTCGTGTACACGGGTCGAAGCTGCCCTTTTACATGTTTCCTCTCGTTGTTCCGATACCCTTTGTGGCAAACCAACTGGTCCGTCTGTTTGAATACTCCCACCAGCTGGTCCTTTCATGGTCGGTTCTTTTCGGCGGGGCGGCCCTGGGAATTGTCGTACTGATCGCACTGGAAACACTTTTTCTGTTTCTGGCACTATTGGGGATCTCCATCCACAAAGAACTATGACCTCACGGACCCTTTTGCGATCTCATACGGGAAAAATCCTCGGCGTGCTGCTCGGTCTTGTACTCGGGCTGCGCATATTCGGAGTCCTCTTCGGTTTCCTGATTGGCGCACTTACCGATATTTTTATCCAGGAACTGCGACTGCGAAAAAGTCTCTTGAATCCCGCGTCGGACCCCGACCAGGCCTCCCCTCACTCCCCGCAACTCCAGTTCGTCCTTCTGATCTCCTGGCTCGCCCTCTACACCGCGAAAATCGAAGAGGAACCCGGAGACCATGATATTGATTTTCTGCGGGAGCTCGCTCTGCACAGCCTTCCCCTCTCCATACGGGGAAAATCCGCGATTCGTCGGCTTTTCCAGGCTTTCAAGGAGGACCATGACCGTCTTCCCGCACTTGAATCACTCCACTACCCCGGGGGAATCAGCCTCAAACCTTCAGAACAGATCGCGGTGGGCCGCCTCCTCTTCGGGGCCGCCCAGCTCGGCGGGCAGGGGACCGCTATCTCCGGTGCCGCCTACCGCTTCATTTCCGACCAGTGCAAAAACCTTGGAATCGAAGCCCGTTACAGGGACATCGCCGCCGGTGTTTTGAAAGCGCGGGATACCTCCTGCTATGAGCTTCTCGGAGTCAGCCCCGATACCCCCCGGGAGGAGGTAAAACGGGTATACCGCACCCTGGCCGCACAGTTTCATCCCGACAGCCTTGCCGGACTTAGCGCCTCGCAGCGTGAAGCCGCCTCCGAGGCGTTCCTGCGAATCCGTTCCGCCTATGAGAAGATTATTTCGGAATAGAGCGGGATTACCCGATATTATACGGCGCGATTACGCGGACCTGCGGGATTATGCGGGATTATGCGGCGCGGTTACCCGGACCTGCGGGATCAGACCGGCGTGTCGGGCTCGACGGTCCTTTCGATATGACCGCCCAGAGACTGGAGTCTTCCGGCCAGGTCTTCGTAGCCCCGTTCAATCTGATACACGTTCCGAATGACGCTGCGTCCCTCCGCACAGAGAGACGCGATCACCATGGCCATACCCGCCCGTACATCCGGTGAGACCAGCTCCCCGCCACGCAGCCTGGAAGGACCGCTGACCACGGCCCTGTGGGGATCA
>CAZJIN010000006.1:0-19528 GCA_964545955.1 uncultured Sediminispirochaeta sp. | reverse complement strand
GAAGTATCTCCGGATCGGGAAGGGTGATATGAACGGTGCCTGCCGATCCCCGCTTTATCGTAAAGCCCCTCCGCAGGTCTATTCCCGCGTGGAGCCGGACATCCACCGAGAACATGAGCTGTGTGTCCCGGTGACGGATCCCAAGGAAACTCGCCTGATCGGCAATATAGATCACGTCCCGATACACATACTCGTAAGTTGGCAGTTCAAGTATCGTGTTGATCCGGCGGCCGATCTGCTCTTTCGTGGGGGCGGGTGTTTCTACAACCGGTGAGCACCCTGATAGTACCGTGAGCACCAGCATTCCTGTGAGGAGTACCGAAGATATTGATGGTACTGTTGAGGACTTTCTCAATAAGATCTCCATCTACCTCCAGTGTAAGGGCTTCCCCCGGAGTGTCAACCATCTTTTTCCATGGGCTGCGCACCGGGAGCACACTATAAGCGCACCGCGAGCAGCACCGGGAGCGCGCACGGGAGTTCGAGCCCGGTGAAGCAGCCCCGTTAGAGGCGTTTTGCCTGATATCGTTCCAGGGCCCAATTGGTATAGGATCTCACCCTTTTCTGCGGATCGGTTTTGAGCTCTTCAAGGATTGATCTGCCCCGGTCGGAGTTCATCGCGTCCAGTGCCTTTACCACGTAGCTGCGAACCTCATCGTCGGGGTCACGGGCTGCCTGAATGAGTCCGCGATAGGCGGAAGTGGTTCCTATCTGGAAGAGAAATGAAGCGGCCTCCCTTCGGATAGATGGATCTCGGTTGGAGAGATGACGGATTCGGGCATCCACGGTCCCGATGGATTGCAGGACTTCGACCGCTACCGGTCGGAGTGAGTTGGCGGTGTCGAACAGGAATGTCTCGAGTACCGACTCGGCGGATTCCCCCATGGAGCGCACCGTTCCGATGAGTAGTTCCCTGTTGTCCGGATCGAGCTTTTCTATGTGGGAGAGGAGCCTGGCAATCATCTTTCCGCTGTGTTGTTCGCGGAGGGTTTTCAGAGCATAGGATTGCAGTTCACCGCCGGCAACCACCTGTTCGACGAGCACATCGACGGAGGCTTCCCTGCGACTGCGACTGAGCCCCTCAATGACGGATATCTTCACCGGAATCATCTCGCTCCCGTCATGGAGGATGCGTTTCAAATGGTCGAAGTATTTTTCTTCACCGTATTCCGCGAAAGCCGCGGCTGTATTTTTTCTCACCCCCTCCACCGGATCGAGGAGCAGGCGACTGACCTGATCCCTGTCCCCGGGCTTTCCGTTTTTTAAAAAGGCCCAGGCACAGGCTGAACGTACATCCGGATCGCTGTCTTTGAGGGCGCCGAGGAGTTGATCGCGGAAACTATCGTAAAAGGAAGGGGGAATCGAGGAGATCAAGCGAGACCGGAGAAGGGAATCGGTGCTTTCGAGGAGCTGTTGTACCCTTTCGCGGTAGTTATCCGCGAAATGGGTAGCCAGGAGGTTGGAGTAATGGCTCGCCCTCTCCACCGACAGGAGGGGCAGGTGTTCGAGGACATGCTGAATCGTGTAGGGTATACCAATCTCGCAGAGCACCCGCAGGGCCTGTTCCCGTACCGACTGGGAAATCTCTTCGCCGGGGGTTTTAATAATATCGAACAGAGTGGTCAGGGTGAGTTCGGGGTTCAAACTCGCGATAGTACTTCGGAGGATCGCCTTCGCGGGGTAGTGTTCATTTTTTAGAAAGGAGAAAAGGGTGTGAATAAACACATGGGCGTGTTCCTTCGGAAGGATAGGCAGGATGGTTTCATGAAGGAGTACGTCTGTTTTGCGCGAGGACAGCTCATCCCGGACTAGAGCGAGGGCGTTGTCATCGCCCCTTTTGCAGGCGGTTTCGAGAGACTGAAGATAAATCGAACGGAGGGGTTCCTGTTTTTTCTGTGTTTCATCAAAACCCCGTACCCGGTGGACGAGGGCGGTTGTGTATTTCAGGTCTCCATATTCCCGCAAAAGCTTCGCCGCGATCAGTAGCGTACCCGGGTTGTCGCCTTCCTCGAGGACTTCGAGAAAATCGGTGGAATGGACCCTCGCGGCATGTGTGAGAAGATGGAGGGTCCTCTTAAGACTGGGGGTATCTTCGTGAAAAACCTGGCGGAAAAGCCGCCGCAGGGAGCCGCTTTTGGTGAGAACCCGGGACGCCTCCAGGGCGAGTTCCTCGTTTTTTCCATCTAGGAGAGAAAAAGCGTATTCCCGGTCCTGCTGAATATTTGGGTTCAGGAGTTCCGTAAGGTGGAGGGTTCGGGTGTGGGACAACTCCGGGGGGATCGCGTAGAAATCAAGGAAATCCCTTTCAATCCGCTCTCTTGCCGCCCGACGTACCTCAAATACGGGATCCTCCAGCAGGAGCAGCAGCAGGCGACGGTAGACTTCGTTCTCGTCATCATGGAGGAACATCTGCGCCGTCATCCGGCGAATCCGGTAGGAAGGGTCTCCAAAAGCCTCCCACGCCGCACGTACCGCGCGATCGGAGGTGTCATGCAAAAGGATCCGCAGGGCGAACCACCGGGTCTGTTGGCTTGGACTGCCGGTCATCTCAAAGAGTTGTTCTTTGTAGTTGCCGAAAGCATCGAGGGCTTTTTTTCCATCGAAATCGCGCTCATCACAGGAGATGGCTATGGTGTCCATCGCCATCAACTCGCCGCTCTTGTCTATCCACTCCAGGAAAAACTTGAGAAGTCTATCGGACTTGAGGGCTGCGTTGAAGCAGTAAAAAATTCCCCTCTCCGGGGAGTAGGTGAGAAGCCTGTCCATAAGCCGGCGTGACGCCCGGTGCTCCATTTGTGCGACCCAATGTTCGTCAAGGCGCATCAGTACCGGCAGGTTGATTCCGTAACGAAGGGAGAGTTTTTTTACCAGGCCGAAATGCCTCGCCACGGTCCGTATCGGCACTGAAAAACTACAGTCCCCCCGGAAGTTCGAGTGTTGCTCCGCGCAGAGTGAGACTTCACGTTTTATCCTGCCTCTTATATAGGTTCTCCGGGCGAATCCTATCACTGCCCCCAGAAGCAGAATCAGTATCCCTACCAGAAACAGATCCGGTCGAAAAAAAGTTAGTTTATCCATTTAAACCTCCATGAAAGGAACCGAGGAGCGAGCTGAGCTTTTCCAGGACCATTATCGCGTCGGCGGAATAGTGAAAAGGAACCCCATGGTTCAAAATCAACAGCCCGTCCACACTAGTGTCGTCACCGGTTCTAATCGCTATGCCGCTTCGCATCTCCTGTGAAAGCAGCAGGTCCGGAAAAGGCCCGTGCGGACAATTCTGAACCACGGTCAGACCTGTTTCCATAGCGATCTGCAGGTCCTCCCTCTCGAGGGGCAGGCGCTCCGGGACCGGCACATACCCCATTTTCGTGGTGAAATAGGCCCATCTGGGATTTTTTTTCCCCCGTGGGATCCGGTAAAAAGCGGCCAACCGTGAGGAAGTACTTTCCGCGGCTCCCCTGCAAAGGGCCTCCGCCCATCCTTTGAGGTCGTGCCTGGATTTCAGGGAAATAAAAATATGTTCCGCCGATACTCCGCCTCTGCCCATTCCTACTCCATCATTTTCAGTAGTTCGATCAACTGGAAGGCGTTTCGTACCGCCTGTCCCTTGTGGTGATTGTTAAAGGCGATAAAAAGCCGTTCACTTCCCGCCTTCAGTTCCATCAGTCCCGTCAGCTGTTCCCGCAGTTCTTCGACTGAATAAAGGTAATCGTACCGGCTCACGTTGTCTCCGCTCCACCATGTATCCCTGTTTCTGCCGTGAAAGCGAAGGTAGGCGGTTTTTCCGGTCACTTCCCCCGAAAAATCGGGCAAGCCCTCCAACTTCGGCATATCCGTCGTGACCATACCTATCGATCGATCGCTCATCTCATGGCGTACCGATTCCCGGTCCCATTCCCGGTTGCGGAATTCCACCAGCAGCGGAAGATTCCCCATCCTGTCGGTCAGGTTCCCCAGAAAGCTCCTGTTCTCCCGGACATAGTGAAAACTGTAGGGAAACTGCAGCAGGACCCCCGCGCACTGATCGTTGTTCATCAAGGGCTCGATCCCCCGTTGAAACACCTCGCATTCCCGTTCCCAGTCTTTCCCGCGCTCATGGGTCAAACTCCGGTGGGCCTTGATGGAAAAAAGAAAATCCTTCGGCACCTGGGATCTCATCCGATCCAGTATCTCGGCCCGGGGTTGCCGGTAGTAGGAAAAGTTCAGCTCCACAAAGGAAAACCTCTCCCCGTAGTACCGCAAAAAATCTCCCCGCCTCAGTTCCCGCGGGTAAAAAACCCCCCGCCAGTCCTCATAGCTGAAGCCGCTGGTTCCGACAAAACAACGTCCCATACCGCAGAATTATATATGATCCTCTTCGAACTGTCATCTTTGCCGGATCGATTCAGACTGATGGCTCAGGCTGATTGCTCAGACTGATGGCTTAGCCTGATTGTTCAGGCTGATGGCTTAGACTGATGGCTTAGACGGGCCTCCTTACAAAAGGAGAACCGACCAGCAATCCCACTGCGATCAGAATGCAGATGATCGCCGCTGCCGAGTAACCGCCGAAAAGATCGAGGGAAAGACTGAATAGATACGGTCCCACCGCGCTCCCGGCTACCGTACACGCCATTGAAAAACCGGAAATCGCACCCAGGTGGGACAGTCCAAAAAACCTCGGCCAGGTGATTGTACTGGTTACACCCATCATCCCCTGGACGGTTCCCATACCAAGGATCACCAGAACGGTTCCCACCGAGTGTTCGAGCAGCAACAGCCCGAAGCCCAGTACAACGCTTCCGAAGGACTGCACCATCGCTATATACCGCAGGGGGATGTAGTCGCTCGACCAGCTTCCCGCAAACTGCATACTCACCGCCACCAGTGAGGCCGGTAGAAAAATAATCACCGCCTGTGTCCTGTCCAGACCGGATTCCTGAAAAATACTCACCACGTGAAAGGTGAATGCCGTCACTATCAAAGACGAAAGGGTTAGGGTCAATGTAAAAATCCAGAACGCATACGTGCGCCTCGCTTCCGGAAGGGTAAAATCCCTGGCGGCGGTCAGCTCACTGTGCAGTCCCCTCCTCTCTCTGACCTCCCTGGGGCCATCGGGGGACAGGCCCACCTCCTGCGGATTGTCCCGATAGAGCAGGTATACCACCCCCGTGAAAACCAGTAAGACCAGCGCCATGAGCCTCCAGGCGCCCCGCCAACCACTGCCCTGGATGAGCTCGTCGATCACCCTCGGGGCGATCGAAAACCCAAGGGCAATCGTGATGCCCAGCACGGCGTTTACACCACCCCTTCTTTTTTCAAACCACTTCATCACCATATTCCGGCTGATCATGGTAAGGTTGCCCTGTCCCAGGAAGCGCAGGGCGAAAAAACCGACGGTGATCACGGCAAAGGCAATCGCAGGAACCATCTGTCCTTCCGCCGCTCCCGCCAATCTGCTTGCCCCCTCCGCGATCTTATCCACAAAGGAGAGGAGCACAAGGGTTCCCCCCAGCAGCAGTGAGACAAGCATCCCCGTGACACGGGCGCCGAATCGGTCATACGCCCTTCCCCCCGCCGAAAGCAGCAGCGCGCTTCCCACCGTTCCCACGAGGTACGCAATACTGACGGCATTCCGGGTCAGCCCCAGCACCTCAATCAGGAAGTCGGTAAAAACGGAAACCCCCACCGTTTGTCCCGGGATACTCATCAGCATTCCGATACTGCCCACGAATAGTATGGTCCAGCCGTAGAAGAAGGGGGATTGTTTTGGAGAAAATGGAAATGTAGGGTGCACAGTTTGTCGAATCATGGTGTTTTTTATACCTTAACTCTTTCATAAAAAGAGATTTATTTATAGTAGCCGAAATGGAAATAATTAATTATTTTCTCTAATAAGATTTAGATGGTATTTTTCACCAAGCTTCGACAAACTGGATTGATTTTTTTATTAATATCCTATACACTCACCAATCCATAAGGTTGAGACTACCATATAAACCCAAACGAAGATTATTACACGAGTCTCTAAGGCCTCAGCAGTACTGGTGTGGAGTTTGAGAAACTTCAGGAATCAGGATTTGCTCTAAGTGTGATGAGAAAATAAGGCGAATAATACATTTCAGGGAGAGGTGTAAGAAGTATGAGTGTCCCGGACATTACAAAACTGCGGAACATAGGAATCAGTGCACATATCGACTCGGGCAAGACAACGCTGACCGAGCGAATACTTTACTACAGCAAGCGTATTCACGCGATACATGAAGTGCGCGGCAAGGACGGCGTTGGCGCGACCATGGACTCAATGGAGCTGGAGAAGGAGCGTGGGATTACCATTGCTTCGGCGGCGACCAACGTGCGGTGGAAGGACCACCCCATCAATATCATCGACACTCCCGGGCACGTGGACTTCACCATAGAGGTGGAGCGAGCCCTGAGAGTGCTGGACGGTGCCGTTCTGGTACTTTGTTCGGTCGGCGGGGTGCAGAGTCAGTCCATTACGGTGGACAGGCAGATGAAGCGCTACGGCGTTCCGAGGCTTGCCTTCGTGAACAAGTGCGACCGTGCCGGGGCAAACCCCTTCAGGGTACGGGATCAGCTGGAAGAAAAGCTGGGTCACAACGCCGTGTTGATGCAGATCCCCATCGGCCTGGAGGATGTACATGAGGGCGTGGTGGACCTGATCAAGATGAAAGCGCTTTACTATGAAGGGGCCTCCGGTGATGAGGTCGTGGAAAAAGAGATCCCCGACAATCTAAAACAACTTGCCGAAGAGAAGCGTGAGATCATGCTTGACGCGGTCTCGATGTACTCCGATGAACTGATGGAAGCGATGATGGAAGAAAGCATCACCGAAGAGCTGATTCACCAGGCGGTGCGCAAGGCAACCATCAGCCAGGAAGTGACCCCCGTGTACATGGGTTCCGCCTACAAGAACAAGGGCGTTCAGACCCTGCTCGACGCGATCATTGCCTATCTCCCGAATCCGACGGAAATAGAAAATGTAGCCCTCGACATGGACAACGACGAGGCTCCCGTGAAGCTCACTTCCGATGAAACCAAAGCGACCGTGGCCCTTGCCTTCAAACTGGAGGAGGGACAGTACGGCCAGCTGACCTATATTCGTATTTACCAGGGCAAGGTAAAAAAGGGCGACGAGCTCTACAACGTGAGATCACGTAAGAAATTCAAGGTGGGGCGGCTGATAAAAATGCATGCCGACCACATGGAAGATATCAACGATGCCGGACCGGGAGAGATCGCGGCACTGTTCGGGATTGACTGCGCCTCGGGGGACACCTTTACGGGCAACGGGGCCAACCTGTCGATGACCAGTATGTTTGTACCAACTCCGGTTATATCCCTGGCGGTGAGCCCGAAGGATAAAAAATCCTCCGATAACATGGGCAAGGCGATCAACCGTTTTACCAAAGAGGACCCCACTTTTCAGAGTTATGTGGACCCTGAATCGAATGAGACGATTATTCGAGGAATGGGTGAGCTGCATCTCGAAGTGTACATAGAGAGAATGAAGCGTGAGTACAAGGCTGAAGTGGAGACCGGAATGCCCCAGGTGGCGTATCGTGAAACCATCAGTGAAGAAGTACCCTACGATTATACCCACAAAAAACAGACCGGTGGTTCCGGACAGTACGGTCGAGTCGTCGGCCGGATTGAACCCCTGAGCGAAGGTATTTACGAATTCTCCAATGAAATCAAGGGTGGTGCGATACCCTCAGAATATATTTCCGCGTGTGATGCCGGGTTTAAGCGGGGCCTGGAGAAGGGCGGCCTGATCGGTTTTCCCGTGGTGGGGGTGAAAGTAACGCTGAACGACGGACAGTACCACGCGGTGGACTCGTCGGAGATGGCCTTCCAGACGGCGTCCTTCGGCGCGTTTCGTGAGGTATATCACAAGGCAAAACCGATAATACTTGAACCAATAATGAAAGTAGCCGTGGAAGGGCCCACGGAATTTCAGGGGAATATCTTCGGCAGTCTGAATCAGCGGCGCGGTGTGATCGTGAGTACCGTGGAAGAGGGTGTCTTTTTCAATGTTGAGGCCGAAGTACCCCTGAGCGAAATGTTCGGCTATTCCACCATCCTACGGTCTTTGACCCAGGGGAAGGCGGAATTTACCATGGAGTTCCTCAAGTATGACAAGGTGCCAAAAAGCATTTCGGAAGAGTTGATCAAAGAGTACGAAGAGAAGAAAAAACAGGAAGCAAAAAAATAGAACTCCCTTTTTGTGTATCTATTTGGAATTGGCGTTGTTTTTATTATAGACTTGTTATCAGTGAGGATGAGAATCAGGAGGATATTTCGGTATGGTAAAATCGGAGCTTATTAAGCGGAGCCCTTTGAGGATTTTTGAAAAAACAATTCACAACGGTGTCGGCAAGGGCCATATCGGCGTGCTGGCAGCCAAGAAAGGCGTTGGAAAAACCGCATGCCTTACCCACATAGCTGTAGATAAACTTTTTCAGGACCGACGGGTGATCCACGTTTCCTTTTCCACATCGGTCGATCATATTGTTAGCTGGTACGAGGACATTTTTCGGGAGATAGCCAAAAGGCGTAACCTCGAAAATGCCGTCGAGGTACATGATGAGATCATAAAAAACCGGGTTATCATGAATTTTAACCAGCAAAAGGTGAGTATGGAACAGGTACTCAAGAGCCTCGAAGCGCTTATCAGTGATGGAAAGTTTCTGGCCAATACGATTATATTTGACGGGTATGATATCAGCGACGAGACCCCCGATGAGCTTGATCAGATTCACGAGTTTGCCCGGAGACTGGAGCTCGAGATCTGGTTCAGCCTGTCCCTGAGGGAACGGGAAGAGGGGATTTTTGATGAAAAAAATATACCCCGGGTGTTAGAGGGGATTATCGACAGGCTGGATGTGGTTGTGAACCTCCGCCATGAGGGAGGCTATGTTCATCTGGAAGTGGTGAAAAACCACGAGCTGGTGGAAAGCAAAAGTATGGCCCTGCGCCTCGATCCTAAAACTTTACTGATCGCCGAGGAGTAGGTTTACCTGCTCCTGGCCACATCGATTTGTGGACATCCCGATTGCAGGGGGCATTTTGAGCACCAGGGCGATCGGGGTGTGCACACACTTTGACCAAATCTAACGAACAGTTCATTTATCTCAATCCAGTGTTTTTGGGGTAGCACGTTTCTCAGGGCTTTCTCGGTTTCATCGGGGGTTTTTGTGCGCACCCAGCCGAGGCGGTTGGAGATTCGGTGGACGTGAATGTCGACACAGATGTAGGGCAGACCGAAGCCGAGGCTCAGGGTGAGGTTGGCGGTCTTCAGCCCGACTCCGGGGAGCTTCATCAGCGCTTCCTGGGATGGAGGAACCCGGCCGTTGTGTTCTTCGATCAGGATGGCGGAGATCTTTTTTATATTCTCCCCTTTGACCCGGTAAAACCCCGCGGGATAGATGAGATTCCGGATTTCTTCGACCCTGAGTTCAGCCATCGCTTCAGGGGTGGGGGCGGCTTCGAAAAGGCGTCGAGCGGCCTTGCCGGTGACGTCGTCCTTCGTGCGCAGGCTGATGACAGTTGAAATGAGAATCTGGTAGGGGTCCATGCTGAGTCCCGCGATCTGCGAAACGGAGGGGACATGGTTCTCTTCTACCGACTTTTTCACCCTCTCCACGATCTCGGCAAAGGGTATATGCGGGGTAGCTTGGGGAGGGACGGACATGGCTTTGCCCCTCACACCCAAAGAGACGGATCGGGCTCTTCGATGAGCACCGCGGCATACGCCTCGATTGCCCGGCCCTCACCGGTGGCGTCAACGTGTTCTTTTGTTTTGGCCTTCACGGAGATATTATCCGGGGAGGTGAGAAGGACCTCGGCAAGTCGCCTGGAGATCGCGTCGATATACCCGGAGAGCTTCGGTCTCTGGAGTACAATGGTCGTATCGAGGTTGTGCAACTGATAGCCCGCCTCGTGGACTATCCCAATGGTTTTTTCCAGGAGGAGCGAGCTGTCCGCGTCTTTCCAGTGAGGGTCAGTGGGGGGAAAATGGGTTCCGATGTCCCCAAGGTGGGCCGCGCCGAGAAGCGCGTCGATTATCGCGTGAATCAGGACGTCCCCGTCGGAATGACCGCTTTCCCCAAAGGGGGCGTCTATTTTTATCCCCCCCAGGAGGAGTGGTCTCCCCTCAACGAGGGTGGGAAGGTCCCAGCCGAACCCTGTTCTCATGGCGCGTGCTCCCTGTTTTGTTCCCTGAGTTTCTCCCTGAGTTCCTCCAGGTCTGAGGCGATATCTTCGGGAAAGGTGATTTTTCGGTTTCGCCGGTCCCCCTCAACTGTGAAAACCCTTCCTGTGTAACGGGAGTATATCTCGGAATCATCAATGTAGGATACACCATCCTCAGCGGCATGACGGTGTCCTACCAGGATGTCCTCGTAGAGAAAACCCTGTGGTGTGTGAGCCCCGACGGTTGATTCCCGTGGAAGATGGACGGAGATGCCGCCGTCGGGGCTTATCTGTTTCATCGCGTTGGGAGTTGACACCACGGGTATGCAGGCGCCGTGAAGGCGCGTACCTTCGATGACTTTCATGATCACCTCCACGGTGACCCAGGGGCGAGCCCCGTCGTGGATCAGTACCAGCTGATGGGGCTCCCTGAAGGCGGACAGGCCGAGTCTTACACTCTCCTGTCGGGTTTCACCCCCTTCAACGAGGGTTGTTCGATCCAGAAAATGCCGCAGATCCGGAGGTAGATGGTTTTTTAGAAGAGATTCAACGGTGTTTTGATCACCCCTTGGGATGGTGAGGACTACTTCGCCGATGAGGCCGGTGCGCAGAAAAGTGATGAGAGAATGGAGAAGCACCGGTCTCCCGTTCACAAGGCGGTATTCCTTCTTGACTGTGCTTCCCATCCGTCGGCTCGAACCGGCGGCGGTGATGAGGAGGGCAATCGTTTTTGAGGAAGAGACCTTTGGGTACTTCACATCGGCTTGTTTCCGCGATGAAGGCCTATTCGGTCTCGAGGCTGTTGAAGATAAGATCTTCAACGTCTACCTTTTCTTTGTCCAGGGAGAAAGAAATCTCGTCGATAAGAATCTTCAAGGCATTATCAAAAAGTTTTCGTTCCTGAATAGGGAGCTCCTTCACCTTACTGCGATGATAAAGGGTTCGCACGACGGTGGCTATATCAATGACGCTGCCACTCTTCAGGAGGTCGAGATTCATCTGGTAGCGCAGCTTCCAATCGGCCGTGACCGGTTCGTGCTCCATCGCTATGTGTTCGAGGGCCTTCTGGGACTCTTTCTTTGTGACAATACTGCGAATACCGAGTTCTTCCGCCTTGTCCACCGGTACCATCACCGTCATGTCTGTTATTTCAAGATAAATAATATAGTAAAGTATATCATTGCCCTTGAAAGACTTCTCTTCTATCGACTCGATCTTCCCAACCCCCTGTAGAGGGTATACTACATGCTGATGTAGCTTGAAATTCGGAGATGTTTTTGCTTGTGAAATGGATTCCATAGATACATAATACCCCAAAATGGCAAAATAGTCAAAGGGTGGGGTCGTTCCCCCGACGATGGAGGTCATGATATCGGTACGGCGCGAAAAGCAAATAAAGCGCAGGTCTCGGAAAGCCTGAAGACCTTGCCATTATTCTGGTTGCGATGGAAACACTTATTGGTCAAAATACGCTAAAGTCAATTAAAATGAGACTTCTAAAAAGAATCCTGGTAGGTAAAATGAAAAACGTCCAAAAGGCTGCTAAAAATGATTTTAAAAACGACGTTTTGAGAGGTGAACAGCCTTTCTTTCATGAAGCGCTATCTTATACCTATCGGCTACGGTACGGTCCTCAAGGATAGTCGAAACCTCGATGTCGTCGCCGTCGAAAGGTAGGTGTATAGATGTGACTCCCCACGGAAGAGTGCGGGTCTCCTTCGACGGTCGCTTCCTTACTGGTAAAGCGCCGTAGGAAAGGCTGAGGGTTTTCCGCCCATAGTGGTACTCGATGCCGTCGATGTCGCAGTGGAAGCTGTTCACGTGGTCATGACCGAAAAAACAGGCCTTCACAGTGCCGATCTTCTTCATCATATTTTGAACGTAGCCGTCGTCTCCGCCGCAGCCCACGCTTTCCATAGCCAGCCCCGCGGTCCGTACGGCGGCGAGCTTATCCCTGATCGCGCATACGGGGCGGTGAAAAAAAGCGACCGCCGGCACCGTGTAAGCGTAGGCCGCTGCCTGTTCCCGGGCCCACTCGAGTACCGTGGGACGGATGTGCTTCCTTTTTCCAGAGTTAAAAACGAAAATGTGCCACAACGGGGGCTCCTGCGAGGATTCCATGGAGCCCGCATGCCGCGGCGGGTTTCTGAAGGGTTGGCCGGCTTCTCCGACCGTAGTATTGGTAGCCCGTCGTACTTCGATGAGAAAATTTCCCCCGAGGAAATCATCAGTTTCGGAGACTTCCCATGTACGGTTCAGACGGTGGGCGAAAAATAGGTGATTGCTCGGGTAAATTGACCCGTGCAGGTTTCGCAGGTAAAGTTCCGTCTTTTTGTACATGTGGTTTGTATAGGGGCCATCACGCAGCATGTCGAGATCGTGATTTCCCCAGGCGAAGGTCCAGGGGAATTCCCTTCCCACGTAATCCTCAAATAGCCGTAGGGCCGGCAAGGAGGAGAAAATCCGTCGTTTGCAGAAAAGGTCTCCCGTGTTTACCACCAGCTTAGGATTCACATGCCGGAGGAGCCTTTGAAGGGCAGCGAGATGGGGTCTTTTGAAAAGATAATGTCCCGCGAGGTGCAGGTCCGTCACCTGGACGATATCAAGGTCGCTTCCACGCGCGTACATGGTGGTGATTGGAGGTTTCGGGATAAGGATGTTCTTTTCATCACGGGTCAGGGCGGATGTCATCATAAAAATAAACAATACCGGATCTGTGTGTGTATACTGTGAGGGATGTGTGTTTTTTGAATAAGATTTTAGTAAGGTTCTGCTGTTTTCCCAACCTTGAACGGCACCGGGCGGCGTTCTCCGGTTGTTGTGTGCCGGGAGGTAACAGACCTGTTTGATGGTTGCTGCAGACGGGCTTGACTAGTCAGACTGGTCAGATTATATTGAGAAGAGTGGAATAAGGAGGTCAACATGCGCAGCTGGTCCCTTCAGAATGCCAAAGCCCAGTTCAGTGAGCTGGTGAATACCTGTATGGAAAGCGGTCCGCAGATGGTAACTCGCCACGGACACGACACGGTGGTGATGATCGCGGCGAAGGAATTCCAAAGGATCACTGCCCAACGGCAGGGGCTTCGGGATTTTTTCCTGTCCGCTCCACGGGTTGAGCTGGAGATTGGGCGGCCGGACGATACAGGCCGGGAGATATCCCTATGATCTCAGCAATTTGCCTCAAATCCTTGGAAAATATGGCAATTGCTCATCGATTGGAGGCATTCTCAGTATGGAAAGTGTAAAACACTTTCCATACTGAGAATTGCTGCTATGATCCTCCTTGATACCTGCGTCGTGTCGGAAGCTCTGCGACCGGCACCTTCGGCAAGAGTTCTGGGGTGGATTGATACTCTTCCAGAACACAGAGTATATCTCCCGGCACTGGTAGTCGGTGAATTGCAGAGGGGTATTGAACTCCTGCCGAAGGGAGGAAGACGTAGCGCACTGTTTCTGTGGCTTGAGCAGCTTCGTGAGCGTTTCAGAGACAGGATTCTCCCTATGGATGAGGAGACCTCTGTGATCTGGGGAAGTCTTGTCGGGCGGCTGGAACAGAATGGTCGAAAGGTCCCGGTCGTTGACGGCTTACTGGCTGCGACGGCCCTGCGCCATTCTGCAATCCTGGCTACCCGCAATGTGGCGGATTTTCGGGACACCGGCGTTGAGGTAATAAATCCGTGGGAGGACACAGGGCCGGGGCTTTGAGGAACTTTGAGGAGAGCGGCTTGATCGTTTCTCTGCTCGGAGGACCCCCATTCTGAGACTGAGGACATCCTGCCAATCCCGATGTTGTTTCGGCTATAATCCCGTACTGATACCTCCTTCCATGTAAAGGAGCCAGCCGTTGACGAAATCTGAAGCGGAGGAGACGATGAGGAACCGGGCCTCCAGGAGTTCGGATGGTTCGTCCCGGTTTCGGCAAAGCCTTTGGTGAACATAAACCGGATTTACCGGCTCGAACCCCTTTTTCTATCAAGAACAGGATCCTTACTTCAGTATAAAACAGATTGTTGGTGGAAAATCAAGGCAGAGATGGAAGGATCTCTGTAGGCCCGGGCGCCTGCGGGGATCACGTCAGTATGTCTACAGTGTCTACAGTGAATAAAAAAAAGGGACATCCAAAAAATCGTATGATATAATGGGAAAAATCCTCATTTCTTGTACTTCCTGATGCTTTACCCCTTCAGGAGCCGATCATGAAACAAATAAACAAATTATTCCCATGTCGCTTAAGCGCGGCAATCGTCCTGTTCTTTTTGAGCAACGGACTTTTCGCGCAGAACAGTCTACCCCTGACTTTCAATCTTTCCATCAACCCGGATGCGGACGGGACCCTCACCGAGGCGGAGGTCGTCTGGGAACGCGGGGAGAACATTGCAAGCAGCATCTTGATCTCCTATTACAGTACGAGTAATTCGGGGGATCTGTCCGACTACGGAGGGGATTCCCTTTATTCCCTCTCTACCGGGGATGGGAATGTGGTGATCAACCCGTTTATCTATTCGGGGACCTTCAGGTCTTTTCGATGGACCGGAGGGGGTGGGCTTGGGTTGAAGACCGAGCTCATGGAGGAACGGGGGAACTATGAAAACCTGGGAGTTCAATCTTTTACCAACACAATATCCAGTTGGCGCCTGGGGATTCCCCTGACGGGCAAAATCGCTAGGGCCTTTGGTCCCATGAGCGTGGAGTGGGGTCTCATCCTCAACCCGATCATGTATTACTCCCTCACCCAGACCCAGGACTCTTCTCTTGTGGCGCCCGAGGGAAAGCTGACGGCCAGTTCAATAATCGGGCCCGAAGTGATCCAGGATATTCGGGTGCGGGGCTTTTCACGGGTGTGGTTTTCCGTTCATCATGAGCTTCTTTGGCTATCTGTTCCCAGTCTCAACATCAACGAATTGGGAGATGCCTGGACTTCGACGATAGACGGGTATACCAACCAGATATTCCGTTTTCTCGGAGGGGTGTCTCTTGGAATTCCGTCGGGCAAAATGGACCTGGGTATTGGTTGGAAGATCACGACCAGCGCCGCTGATGGGGGAAGCGAGGTAGCGACGAGCGACGGTTTGATCTTTGAACTCAATCTTTCTGCCGGTGGAGGGAAATGAAGATGAAGAAGGTGGTAAAAAAAATAGCACTGCTTGGAGGAGTTTTTTTTCTAAGTACCTGTACAATGGTATTGAACGAATCCCTCGAAGGGGGAAGTTCCGGTGACGGGGGAGTGTTGACTCCTATTTTGGATATCCTCGAAGAGGAGTTGGTTGATTCCTACGATGCAAGCAGGGGGATCGATGTTTCCATGCCGGGGGACGCAGGTTCCCGCAGCCTGGCCGGGGGGGCCAACTCGATCCTCCACACCCTGCCGGGTTCTTCGGTTGGTCTTGTGATAGATCATGTGGACACCGAGGTTAGAAACCTTGGTCTTGGGCGTTCCAGGGACCTTGAAAAAATTCTTCCCGCCGTCGCTGAGGCGACGGTTGAGGCTCTGATCGACGACACCCTGGTCGGGACAGAGATCACGGAAGAGGAACTGGTGGGGATATACACGCCGTTTCCATCCGTGCCATGTCCAAGGCTATTCACGCCCAGAGTGTGACGAACCTGGCCGAAGGTCTGGGGACGGCGGAGGAAAAAACCGCCCAGATCGAGGCCCTCATCACAAAGGCCGGAGAGACTTTTGATGATTTCGGTTTTTCCACGACGAACGCCGCGGACGCCCTCCAGAAAATGGTCTGGGTGGTTTCGGAAACGGGAAATGTCGACGTGGAAGATCCGTCCACTACCGAGGGCTCCACCACCCTCACGGAACGGATGAACCTCATTCTCAATCAGGTCTCGAAAGAGATGGATAATGCAAGCCTGTTCACCGGCGCCGATTGCGCGAACGCCCTGAACGGGCTCGTCAACGCGGCGGTATACGGATTGGGAGGCACGTCCTTTTCCTCGGCTGAAGCTGCGGACATGCAGAAGGTGGTCCGTGATGGCATACTCACCGGTCTGTTCTACGCCTTCTATGGCTTCGATCAGAACGTGGGCCTTTCTTCGAGCGACCTGCAGAGTGCCATAGATCTCGCAGAGGTTCTCGAGGCTTTGGGCGCCGGAGGAGCATACTACGAGAGTGTAACCACCAACATCAGTCCTGAATTCGCCACAAGCCTTGTGCCGGAGGCCCTGAACGCCGCCCGGATGGCCTATATAGTTGAATCCCCGACAGGGGTAGGGAATGTTACGGCAAACGCCGTACAGGCCTCAACGGTGGACGTGGGGACGATCACCACCTGGACTGCCAATTCCGAGATTTATGTGGACAGCGACCTTTCGGTAAACGGAAACCTGGTCATCGAGGAGGGAGCGATTGTATATATCGCAAGCGGGGCGGATATCTCGATCTCCAGCACGGGGACGATTCAGGCCACGGGGACCCAGGAAAACCCGGTGATTTTCACCCCTGCACATTCGGGAAACTGGGGAAACATAAATATCTATGACAGCCTGGGAAACAGCTTTTCCTTCTGTGATATCTCCGGAGGAACGGACGGAATAATGGTCTCCGGGGGTCTGGTGGATATCGACAACTGTAGATTTTACTCCCACGGGTCGAACGCCCTCGAGCTGAGCTCGGCGGCGGCGGACGTAACCGATGTCAGTACCATCACGAACTCTTACTTCTACGGCAACGGGAGTTATCCCGTGCGTATGAACCAGTACGTCGACCTGGATGACTCTAACCACTTCTATGATCCCGATGAGGCCACGGAGCCGGATCTTACAGGAGCCTACAATGCTCTAGAGATAACGGCTGACCTGGGTCGGAACATGACTCTGGCTATCACGGAGGTACCCTACTTTGTAAGTGAACTTGTCTGGGATATAACCGGAGTCCTGACCGTATCTCCGGGGGTAATAATGAAGTTCGTAAGTGATACGGATATCCAGGTCGAATCAAGGATCCTTGCGGAAGGGACGGAGGCGGAGCCTATTATTTTTACCTCTCTGACGAACGCCGAAGTGGGAGGGGATACCGACGGCAGTGGGAATGCCGGCACCCCCGGCGACTGGCGGGGGTTCGACCTCCTTGGAGCGGACAACGTGTTCACCAACTGTGAGTTCAGTTATGCCGTGAGGGCGGTGGATTTCAACGACTCTACCATCAACACCCAGGGAAGTGCCGTGTTTGATTCCTGCAGGTTTCACCACAACTCGGAGAACGGGATAGAAGGAAGCGAGGCGATGTCCGGTTCTTCGGTGGTAAACTCGGAATTCTGGGACAACGGCCAGTGGCCTCTTGTTATGAACCAGTACCTGGCGGTGGATAATACCAATCATTTCTACGATTCCGAAACTGAGAGTACCCCGGATCTCACCGTTCCCTATAACGCGATCAATTTCTCCGGGGATATAGATGATGAACCGGTAGTTTTCGGGATTTCCGAGGTCCCGTACAGAGTGGTTGAGGGTGTCTGGGATATCGAAGCACCGGGTTCCCTGACGGTTTCTCAGGGGGCAATACTGAAATTTGTTGCGGGTGTGGATGTTCAAGTGTCTTCAAAGATTACCGCCAGCGGGACCGGCAGTGGTGAGGGCGAGCGCATCATCTTCACATCCATCACGGACTCCTCCGTCGGTGGCGATACCGATGGTGTGGGTGACGCGGGGACTCCCGGAGCCTGGGTCGGCCTGGATATTCTGGGTGCCGGTTCTGAGTTCACCCACTGTAGCTTTACCTACGCCGAGATACCCATCGATTTCAACGATTCCGTTGTTGAGGGTTTGGGAAGTGCGCTCATCGATTATTGTACGATTCAGTACAATTCCAACGGTGGTATAGACGCGACGGAGGCCATGACGGACACGGTCATCAGCAATTCCACCTTCAGCGACAACAATGCCACTGAACTCGGGCCTTATTACGATATCAACATCGCCGGGAATACGAACGTGGATTATGAAGACAATAATAATACGTGGGACTTTGTGAATGAATGAGATGAAAGGGGAATAGTGCGGAAGAGGGAACGACGAGAGTGGAAAATACCCGGAGGACACGTGGTGCTCGTGATGCTGGCGGCGTTCTTCTGGGGGCTGTCGGGGGGTATTGCCGGACTGCTCATGGCTGAGGGGTGGAGTGCGTGGGTGGTGTCGTTCTACCGCGGTGCTATTGGTCTGTTGTGTGTGCTCTTCTGGCTGGCGGTGCACCCACATGAGAATGGGCTCGGCAATCCCCGTTTGTGGCTCTGGTCGATGATCGCCGGTATAGGGGTGGCCGGAAACTTTTCCCTGTATTTCATCAGCATTTCGGAGGGCGGCATTGCGGTAGCCGCCACGCTTATGTATTGCGCGCCGGTGTTTGTCTACCTTATATCCATTGCCCTGAAGCTCGAACAACCAACACTATTCAAGGGGGCTGCAGTTGCCTTGGTGGTGTTAGGTATTGTGCTTCTCACCTGCGTTCACAGGATTGATTCGGCCGGTATCACACCTCTCGCTATTGGGGCGGGTCTGCTCTCCGGCCTTTCCTATACACTCTTTATTTTTGGTTTCAGATCCGCGACCCCCTATGGCAGTCCCCAGGCTATTCTTGTAATCGCGTTCTCGGTATTTGCGGCCATTCTTATCTGGCCGGCTGGAGCAAACCAGATGACTGCTGTCACGGGGAGTACACAGTGGTTTCTCTTCGCGGCCCTTGGTTTGTTAGGGGCCGGGGTGTAGTTTTTTTTCTACATTATCGGCCTGGGCTATACAGAACCAACGGTCGCCTCGGTGGTAGCGATGATTGAACCCGTTACGGCTACGCTTTTCGGGGTGTGCGTGCTGTCTGAAACCCTCTCCGGGCTACAGCTGCTCGGTATGGGGTTGATTCTGGTCACGGCGACGATGTTGAGCGTACATTCCAAAACGTAGCATTGACCCTGCCGGGTGATGAGCTTCAGTGTGGCAGTACACCCCATCACCCAACGGGCTCATTTAGAAAATCCGGTCAAAGCTGGGCAGATATCAGAAGCGGAAAAAACTGTACTTGTTGGTGTAGTAACTGTTGAGAAAACCTATCTGTTTCTGAAGGTAGTCATAGTGTCCTCTTTCCCATTCGGCAAGTCGGTTGAAGAGGTTTTTTACCTTATCAACTCCCGTATCCCTGGCCGTGTCCCGGTAGAATTTCTCAGATTCGAGCTCCAGCTTGATCCCGATGGAGAGAGCGCTCATATCGAAATCGGCAACCTTGTCCTTGAACTCCCTTGAAAAAATCGGGCTTTCCGCGTCTTCAAAGGATGCCGGCGCGGGAAGATTCGGTGAGGAAATCTCCTTGCCCTCATCGTATTCCTTCGCGATTTTT
>CAZJIN010000005.1:0-19623 GCA_964545955.1 uncultured Sediminispirochaeta sp. | reverse complement strand
TCATTGTAGGGGCGTCCCGGGTCCGCTGGGGCGTGTTGGGGTCGACGGGGAGCCGCAACCCCAGGCGGCCGCAATGGCCGGCGTTCCGTGTAGTCGCCGCTTACAGTGCGAACGGAGAATCAGCCCGCGGTGTGACGTTCCCGCAAAAGCGCAAAAACCTGCTGAAAGGAAAGTCCCTCCGAAACCAGTAGTACACACAGGTGATATAAAAGGTCCGCTGCTTCATAGATCATTTCATCGGGAGAGGAGGCCAGAATCAGTTCGATCGCCTCCTCACCGGTTTTTTTCCTTATCTTCTCTGCCCCTGAAGCAAAGAGATGGGTTGTATATGAGCCCTCCGGCATGGCGGTGTAGCGATCCCTCACAATTTCTTCCAGTTCATCCAGCAGGTTGTTCGCGGGGAGCCCGGAAAATTCCCTGTTGAGGCTGTCCGATTTGTGCGAGATGTCTGAGTGCTCGGGAGTCGCCCGTGGTACCTCCGGGTCGCTTGTTTCCAAGGGGAGAACCACCGCTTCATACCAGCGCTTGAACTGCTTAAGCCCTACCAGGCTGTGTTCCGGTTCCAGGGGCAGTACGCGTCCGGTGTCCCGGTGAAGGACCCAGAGTCGGTTCCGTTCGATGCTTTTGGTGTAGCATTTTACGTTCATCAGGCCTACATCGATGATGTTTCCCCCCTGATCACGGACTATGAGTTGTTTGATTTCCTGAATCTGATCCTCTTCCATTACCACACCTCAAATTCGTTCGTTCCGTAGCGCGGGGCTAGTTTTTCCAGATTGATCTTCCCCTCGTAGAGGGCCTTGCCGGTGATCACCCCGGCGATACGTCTTTTCGATACCTTCTCTATCTCTTCAAAGTCCCGGTCGTTCCTGATTCCTCCGGATACAATCACCGGTAAGCCTGAGGCGTCGGCCATTTTAAGGCTGTTTATGATATCCGGTCCCGCCAGGGTTCCGTCTCTCGAAATATTGGTGTAGATGATACTGAGCGCCCCGGCTTCACGTGCAAGTCCGGCGGCTTCTATATCGTCCATGGAGGATCCCTCCTCCCAGCCTGAAATTTTCACGATCCCGTCCTGGGCATCTATCCCCGCGATAATGGTCCCGGGGTGTTTTGTTGCCCAGGCGGCAACCTGATCCGGGGCTTTTACGAGAAGGGTCCCCACGATGAGTCGGTCCACCCCGACGTCCAGGAGTTCCTCCACATCCCGGGAGGAGCGAACCCCTCCGCCCACCTCTAGAGTGGCTGAAACGGTCTTTCGGATCTTCCCAATTATACCACGGTTGTTGTGATCATCCCCCCGTGCGGCATTCAGATCGACCAGATGGATACGGCCGATACCCATTGTCTCGAAGCGACGGGCGAGCTCGACAGGATCATACTCGTATTCGGTGGATTCGGCATAATTGCCTCGCAGTAGACGCACACATTTGCCGTCCAGAAGGTCGATTGCGGGAATAATTCTCATAAAAAAGCCCCTCGAAGGATGGAATTGCTGTTGTGGAGTATACATGTTTCTTTTGTGCACGACAACAAGCGGCTTGTTTCAAAACTCTAACTCAAACTTCGAGAGGGTTGCATTGCACCGGGGTAATCTTTTATGTAGAGTGGCAAAATGGAAACACTGACATCTCTGCTGATCATCTTTCTTTTTCTCTTTGCCGGAATGGGGGGGGCCAAATTCGGCCTGATTCCAGAGACGGGCTATCTGGACAAAATAATGAGTGTCGCCCTGGGGGCCCTTCTTTTTTCTATGGGCCTGAGGATCGGGCTTTTGGATTCGATCACGAGCCAACTCATACGTATCGGTGTCCTTTCCGTAAGTTTCGCAGTGGCCACGGTACTGGGAACGGTGATAGTTCTGGTGTCGATACTTTCGGTGACCGGACGTTTGTATCCCCGGCGATTGCCGTCGGAAGAACGTGCCCACGCAAAAGAGACGGGAGCCGTGTATGGAGAGCCCCTGCGGCTGTTTTTGCTTGTGGTAGCGGGCTTTCTCTGCGGGTATTTTCTGCCCCTTTTCGATTGGTTTCGTGAGGAATACACAACCTATCTCCTCTATGCCCTGCTTTTTCTGATCGGGGTGCAGATGGTAAGGAATAAAGTTGATTTCAAGCAGGCGATGCTGCACCCGGAGACTTTTCTCATTCCCGCCGGGACTATTATTGGTTCCCTCGTCGGTGGTGTGTTGACAGCCGGATTTTTTCACCTTGAACCGGGGAAGGCGCTTTCCCTCGCCGCCGGCTTCGGCTGGTACTCCCTGTCAGGGGTTCTGATTACCGAAATGGGCGATCCGGTACTCGGAGCGGCGGGGTTTCTGATAAACGTAACCCGGGAGGCGATCGCCCTTCTGATGATTCCTTTCCTCGCCCGTATCAAGCTGCCCCAGGTGGCGATCGGGGTCGGCGGGGCGACCAGTATGGACGTGACCCTCCCCCTGATCGAACGAAGCTGCGGGACCTCCTATGTCCCCGTGGCGATCCTGAACGGAGCGGTCCTCTCGATGCTGGTACCTTTCCTTGTTCCTTTCTTTTTTACTTTCGGATAAGGTTCATGGGTAATGGGTGACCGTAAGGGTCTGAAGCGGCTCTCCGAGCACTACCCCCACCCTATTCCTTGTCGGTACCTGTCCGGACCCGCGCTCGAGCAGGTCGCAGAGTTCAGGTGAGCAGTCTAATGCGGGTGAAAATATAATCGAGATCGTCCTTTTTTAGAACGGTCCGGTAAAAATCCGTACCATCCAGTTGCATAGTGTTTTTCGCGTCTTCGCGGATGTATTTTTTGTCAAGGTTCTTCTCAAACCAGTGTACAAGTTTTATAGTGCCGTTTTTTATTTCGATTCCGGTGATCCCCCTCCTGCCGAGAACGCAGCCCGAGTTGAAAACACAGGGCACAATGGTGGCATTGCTGTAAAGCCGGCTGATGGAGAGCTCTTTTCCCTTCCGGGCTTCCTGCTGTTCGATCTCTTCCTTCAACTTCAACACCTCCGCTTCTATTCGCGGGCGCTCTGATTTTTTCACACGATGATAACTTCTGAGGAGGTTTTCTATCTCATAGTTCAGGGTATCAACCTTGGACATCGATTCAAACAAGGGTCGGTGGGTATGGCCGATCACCGCGACGATACCCTTCTCCTTCGCGAATTCGTAGAGCCGCCTCTCGATAATGTACTTTTTTTTCTTGTCATGGGCGACGGAAGAGTTTTTGATTTGTAAAGGCCGGGCGAGGTACCGCAGAATAAGACCCATCAGGTCGTTGAACTTCTGGTAATAAAAGGAAAGCTGGTGCCCGTGAAAGAGAAGGATCGAGTTCTTCCCGTACTTAAGGCGCAATGATTCATAAAGTGGGTATCTAAGGTGGAGGTCAGGAAAACTGAACAGTTTCGAATCGTGGTTCCCGAAGATCTTGTAAAACCGACCGTCGTTAAAAAAAGAATCAAAAACCCGGTACACTTGATCCCAGTTTTTATGGATCCGATGAAGAGAATACCGGTGTAACTCTTCCACATCGCCGTTCAGGATCAGGGTATACCCTTTTTTTAGATAGTATTCTTTCAGGGCGGTGCTGAAAAGCTCCGAGTTTCCTCGAAAATCGTCCCGCGGTCTTCCGTCACCAATATGGAGATCACTGAAAATCACGAGCTTATCTTGATCGGTTATGGTAAGGTCTTGGGTTTTTTCACATAACTGTTCAAGCAGGATCCTGTAAGGTTCATATTTCATATCAATTAAAATTGTACAATAAAATGGGTTTTTTGTGAGATAATTGTTAAAATTTCATGATATTTTAAGCCCCCGGTTTGTATTTCCAAGCAAACAAGAGGAGCGGAACCATCTTGATGGTTCTATTTCCGAGTGGGCGAAGGGAAGGACAGGAGAGGAATCAATATTCCGCCCCAAGGGTCGGAGTGGACCGCGAAAGCGGCCCGGTTCCAGTGCTCGAGCGGCCCGGTTCCAGTGCTCGCCCTGCGGGCTTTCCCTTTCATTTCAGGGACAGTCAATCCCCGGGGTTCTTCTAAAAGTGGGGTGGTAAGGCTATGCGCTCATTACGACTGCAAGGGAGTTGTCGATCAGCTGCTTGATCTCATATGACCTTTTGCAACACGTGATGGAGTGTCTGAAATGAGCTTCGCGCAACAACCTCACCAGTGACGACAGAACGCTCAGATATTCCATCTGGGAGTTCGGCGGGTTCGCCACAAGAAAAAGGAGGTGCACCGGCTCGCGGTCAATTGATTCGAATTCGATGCCCGTGTGTGAGATCCCCAGGGCTACTCTGATCTTGTGAACTTGTTCCGTCGTTGCGTGGGCGATCGCGATGCCTTTGCCGATGCCCGTGCTTTGCTTCCTTTCTCGCCTATTGATGTCATCCTCAAACTGTTGAGGGTCCGGGAGAGAGGAGAGACTTGCTGATGAAGTGATAAGTTCGTGGAGGGCTCCGTACTTATGCGTACAGGAAAGTTCATGTATGTCTGCTTCTTGCAGTAAATCGCTGAAGTCAATCATTCTTCAGGGGCTCCATATTCCCATATATATTATCGGCATTTTTTTTCCTTGTATACTAGTTTTTTGAAAAATGGTGTTAAAGAGTAAGCAAATTTGTTGTTTTATAAAGATTTAACACTCCATGTTTTTTTATGATAACGACAGAAGTGTTTTTTTCTGTTCTGTAATGGGTTATGCTGGATGTTAACACCATTTGTAGGATAACTGTAATGATAAGAATTTTTATTGAGGGCTATGACATTCCCCTTACAGGTAGTGCCGCCGTATCTATACTTAATATACTTCTAAGAAATGGAGTTGCTATTTCACATCTATGCGGGGGAAAGGCTGTGTGTGGAACTTGCAGGATTCGGATTCTGGAAGGGGCGGAGTTTTTAAGTCCAATGAAGGAATCGGAAAAAATCAGGTTGCTCCACGGGCGTAAGGATGAAACGCTGCCGGAAGGGGTGCGATTGGCTTGTCAGACTTATGCAAGGGGGGATGTTCGGATAAAAGTACTGGCCACCGGACGGTGAGTTTTTGAGATCGGGTTCAGCTATTCTTTCCGAAGGGTGACGGCGGTTTCAGTGTCGGCGTCGTCTATATCAGAGGAATAGGTGGGTCTGGGGGAACCGGAGGAGGTGGAGTCGGTTGGGGATGGGGTGGAAGCATCTGATATCGTCGGGGTTTGGGGTTTGAGTTTGAAACGAGAGACGAGCTGCTCGAGGTGATGGACGCTTTCTGAGTTTTTCTCGCCGGCGCTGGCGATGTTCTGGGCGGCGGAGGCAACTTCCTGGATGCCCTGGGTGATTTCCTCCATGCCGATGGTGGAATCGGAGGAAATCTCGCTGAGGATCTTCATGGAAGAGGTGATACCGTTGACGCGGGTTTCCATTTCGCCGGAGGAGTCCTGGACATCCTGGGTTATTTCGATCAGGGAGTTGAGGGCTTGTACAATTTGATTGCTTCCGTCGGAGAGTTCGTGGGTGGAATTCTGCATTTCGGCCATGCCCTTGGAAACTTCGCGAATCATTTCGAGCATATTTTCGAAGCGCTTACCGGTTTTCTCGGTGGTGTTTTCTGATATTTTGATACTTTCGATAATCTCTTTGAGGGATTTGCCGATTTCACCGGCTGAGGTCGAGCTGGTTTCAGCGAGGTTGCGGATTTCGTCGGCAACAACTGCGAAACCCTTTCCGGCTTCACCCGCGTGGGCGGCTTCGATGGCGGCATTCATGGCGAGGAGGTTAGTTTGTTTGGCGATGCCGTCGATGACCTCGATCATTTCTATCATGACATCGGCGGACTGGACGACTTTTTTCATGAGATTGCGGGTATTGTTCATTTCCTCTTCACCGAGTTCGGAAGTGGATTCAAGTTGCTCGGCAATCTCTTTTTTTTGTGCGGTAGTTTGGGCAATGCTTTGGATGGAGGCGGACATTTCTTCAATGCTTGCCGAAGATTGGGTGATCGCCGAGGCTTGAGAGCTGATCAGTTCGCTCAGGTTGGTTAAAAATTCCCGGACGTTAAGGGTTGCTTCTTTTGAGGATTGAATCTCGTTGTCCAGATTGGTCATTTTTTTTCGCATCTGTTCACTGTTGGCTCGCATTTGCTCTACGGCGGCGGCTGCCTGGGTGGAAGAGGCGGCAAGGTCGACACTGATGTGGCGTGTGTTTTCGGTGACGTGCTGAATGCCTCCGAGCATGTGGTTGAGCCCGTCGACGAAGGAGTTGAAATAATCAGAGAGCTTGCCGACTTCATCGCGGGAGTCAATTGTGGAACGGATCGTAAGATCCCCTTCGCGTACTTTGATAAAATTTGTAATATACTCGGAGAGCGGGCGGGTTGACGCCCGAAGACTGAACCAGAGGGCTGTACCGATAGCCAGGAGCATAAGGAGGGAAAGGCCTCCGATGCTGAAAGCGGCGGTGCGCTCAGTGGCGATGACGCTTTCGAGACTGCTGATTATTTCAAAGGCCCCATGGATTTCACCGACAGACCAGCCTTCTTTTGTTCCACCAACGGGATCGGGGGTGCCGGCGGGACTGCCGTGGCAAATCATACACTCCCTGCTGAGTTTGATTGGACGAAAATAGCGGATCTGTTTTTCTTCGTAGATTACCTTTTCGGGAAGGTCGTTCTGTTTAAGCTCGTCGAGGACCCTTCGCTCTAGATCAGTTGGCTCGTTTTCGGGGTTGCGGGGAGAGATCTTGGGAACCCGGAAGCTGTAATTCGCTTCCTCGGCGCTCTGGCCGGCAATTTCTATCGCCGTGATGATCGGGACTGCTTGCAGGGCTTTTTCACGGTTTCCGTCGGCGGCGAGGCTTTCGAAATCACGAATCACGCCACTGTCGATTTTGCGGGCCATGTTCTCCCTTGCCGCTTCCGCGGTGAGGACAATGGTGCGACTTTTTTCAAGAATAGCCTCTTCAGCCTGTTTTCTGATGGTCCTGATGAATAAAAAAGAGAAGAGGATTGTCAGTATCACGATTCCAAGAAGGGTAATTAGAAGGATTTTTAATTTCAGACTGATGTCTTTGTATCGCATGGTCTTTTTTTTCCTCTCCCCGGGAAAGTAAATGCTTCGACGACACCCCTCCTATAAGGATAAAGGGATGGGTAAAAGATCGCAACTATTCGGCCAATTTTTTTAAAACCCTCAAGAGAAGTCGATAGGTGCGTTCTACCGAGGGGATACTCAGACGCTCATTTGGGGTATGCACATCCTGAAGGTCGGGACCGAAGCTGATCATCGTCATATCGGGGTACCGATCCCCAATCACACCGCATTCCAGACCGGCATGAATGGCTTTTACCTTCGGTTCTTTATCGGTCATCTCGTGGTATATGCTTGAAAAAATCGGTATAAGCGGGTTCTTTGGGTCAGGTGTCCATGCGGGATATATACTTGAATAAGAAACCCTTGCCCCGGGGCATCGCAGGACCGCGGTAACCCTATTTGCAATATTGTCACGTTTGCTTACCATGGAGGCCCTTTGACTAGTGACCACCATTACCTCGTGTTCATGTAGTTCGGTAGCAGCAAGGTTGGTTGAGGTTTCCACCAGATCCGGAATTGAGCGGTTCATTTCGTCGACTCCATGGGGAATCATGAAAATAGAGTTCACCGTTTTGAAAGTGGCCTTTGGCGAGAGCACTTTTTTAGGAGGATCTGCTCTTTTTTCAAGGTTGATTTGAATACTCGGTTCTATATCCCCGTATTCGGCGATGATATTTTCGCGGATGGTGTTGAAAATGGAGTACAGGTTTTCCTTCTGGTTTTTTGGAACTATAAATGAGATAAAAAATTCCCGAGGGATCGCGTTGTGCTTGCCTCCGCCCTTAAGGGTGGCGATGCGTACATCGATTTTTTCAAGGAGATTCCACATGATTCGGGTTCCAAACTGGATGGAATTGCCCCTATGTTTGTGGATGTCTCCACCGGAATGACCGCCTCTCAAACCGGTGACCGACATCTCATACACCAGGTAGTCATTGGGGGTTGGGCTCCACTCTATAGGGATCCAGCCTTTCGTGGTTACGCCGCCCGCGCATCCAATGGTAAAAACACCTTCCTCCTCTGAGTCGAGGTTGATAAGAATCCTTCCTTCTATCAGGGATGTTTCCATATTAAGGGCGCCGGTAAGGCCGCTCTCCTCATCTACCGTCAGGAGGGCTTCTATTGGGCCGTGATCGATATCGTTCGATTCGAGTACCGCCAGGCCGAGTGCCAAAGCGATGCCATTGTCTGCTCCAAGGGTGGTTCCTTCAGCTTTCAGCCAGTCGTCCTCGACTTTCAGCTTGAGGGGATCCACTAAAAAGTCATGATCGACATCCGCGTTTTTTTCGCAGACGATGTCCATATGACCCTGTAGAATGACGGTGGGGCTGCCTTCGTAGCCTCTGGTTCCGGCTTTTTTTATCAGTACGTTTCCGACTTTGTCTATTTTAAAGGCAAGGTTCTTCTTTTTTGCAAAGTTTTTCAGGTAATCTCGGATTTTTTCTTCGTGTTGCGAACAGCGGGGGATTGCGGAGATTTCTTTAAAAAAATGCCAGACCCGTTCGGGTGCGACTCCTTCCAGGATTTTATTCGACATATTATTGCTCCTTTGAGATGGTTCTAATAAATGTTTGTAGGGATAGGATAACATACATTGCCCCTCCTTGGCACCACAGTTTGTCGAAGCTTGGTGAAAATTGCCGTTTACTTTATTTGTTGTAGTAAATTAGTGAGGGCGTAGTGACATTTTACTGTAATTCGGGGGTTATAAGGAGTTATGGATAAAAGAACACCATTTTTCGGGAAACTGGGTTGCTAAAGGGGATTAGTTGTATTATATTTATGTTACCGAACGGTCGGTAACATAAATTATGACAGCAAAACATGAACTTAAAAAACAAAAGATAATCGACACGGCTTTCAAGGTGTGGGGGGAGGAGTATTTTTTTAAGACCTCCCTGGCGGCGGTTGCGCGGGAAATGGGAATGAGTAAGGCGGGGCTGTATCGCTATTTTTCCGGAAAGGATGAGTTGATTGAGACAATGGTGGAGGAGTTGGTGCGGATCCATCGAAGGATCTGTGACGGAGTTCGGGGGGAGGCCCGGGGAAGGAGTTTTGAGGAACGTCTGGAAAAATACCATGAAGGCTTTCTGCGGTTTTACGCGGAGAACTACTGGTATTACCGCTTCGCCTTTTTATATCTGCTGCCCCATTCGAATGAGGACCTGTTGAAATACAGGGAAACCGAAGAACTGCAGGCGGGTTTATTTCCCGATAAGCAGCTGGTCGAAGAGCTGCGGTGGCCGGAGGATACCGTGGCGATAGTGAAGCGGTTTCTTTTTTCGGTGGGAATGTTTCTACTGCATAATAGGAATTTTGACAGAAACCTCGATGTGAGCGCGTCGGAGTTGATCAGGATGAACAGGCTTTTGGTGATGGAAGGAAGCGCCGAGGCGAAAACCGAAGGGACGGTTGATTTTGCCGCTATTGAAAGGCACTGTATGGTAAGACCAGAAGAGCTGATGGAGCAGGAGCCGGTGTTCAGGGCTATTGCTGATGTGGTAGCCGAAGAGGGGCTATGGGATGCTTCTCTTGAGAAGATCGCGCGCAAGGCGGGAATGAGCAAGAGCAGTCTTTATTTTTATTTTACCAACCGGGACGATATGCTCTGGAAGATAATCAATCAAGAGCGTCACAGAATGGGGAAAATCTTTCTGGAACGTGCCTCCAAAATGGAGCGCTTCGAAGAACGCTTGTACTCGTATTTTGTGGTTTTTTATTCGTACCTGAGTCAGAGGCAGAATTTTCTTTCGGTGATGAACTGGTTCAGGTTCCAGCGTTTTCAAATTAAACCGCCCTCCGATATGGGTGAGGGTATGGATAAATATATGGAGTTTCTTGAAGAGGGATTTGAAGGGCGCCGGTTGAGACGGGACCTTATGGATCCTTTTAAGATGATTCAGTGGCTTAATTTTTTAATGGTCCAGGAGATAAATCACGCGTTCTGCACGGACGCACGGACAGGTGATGCCTGGGAGGATATACGGGCTTTGTATAGGCTTTTTCTTTTTGGAGTAGGAGGATCTCATGAGAAAAAATAGGATAATTGCAGGGGTGGTTTTTTTGATGATAGCGAGTTCTATGGCGGTGTGGGCCGGGGGACAGAGTGATGAGATCACTATTCCGGAATCCGCGACGGAGCTGCGGGCAATAGGAGAGAAAGCCTTTGAGGGTTCGGCTATGGTGCTCGATGACGGGACGGGGCCGGTGAATCTCACGGAGGAAAGGGCGGTGGAATATGCCCTGGAGAATAACCTTGGGCTGAAAAGCGAGGAGATCAATGTACGGATCAAGGAGCGGACCGCCGATTACGCGTGGAACCGTTTCATCCCGACGGTTCAGGCGAGCGGAACCATGGCGAGGATGAATGCGGAGCAATCGACTTTTGATTTAAGTGGTGGATTACCCACGATGGTTGATCTCCCCCAGTGGTCCGTCTCGGCGGGGCTCGATATGTCGCTGACCCTGAGCCTGGCGATTGGCAGGGGAATACGGGCGACGCAGATTGATTATCAGGGGGGATTGATCTCCTATGAACAGGCCCAACGGAAGCTTGAGCGGGATGTGCGAAAGAGTTTTTACAACCTGTTGCTGATGCGGGAGAACAGGAAGCTCATGGTGGAAAATATTGACGCGGCGGAGCGGCGCTACGAACAGGCACGGATCAACTACGAGAACGGGATGGTGCCCGAACTGACGGTGCTGAGCGCGGAGGTCGCGTGGGAGAATATGAAGCCCCAGTTGAAGGCGATGGACCTGGGATACCGACAGGCTCTGCAGGGATTTAAAATGAGTCTCGGTCTTGATTTGGAGCGGGACGTGGTACTGGAGGGGTCGATCAATACGGACGCGGTAGAGGTGGAAACGGAGAATCTTATTGAGGAGCATCTGGCGGATCGGCCGGATGTGCAGTCCTTGATAGGTACGATTATCGGAATGGAAAACCAGCTGGAGGCGACGAAGCAGCAGGTGTATACGCCGCAGTTGATTCTGGGATTCAATTTGGATCCTGCTTTTTCCGGGGATCCCTGGGCGGATCCGTGGTTCGGAGGGGATGCCGAATGGAACCAGAGGAGTGGGATGTTCCGGGCGACTATAGCGATGTCCCTGGACGGCTTGTTGCCTTTTTCCCAGACCCAGATAGGGTTGCGGGAGCTGGAGGATAGTATCAGGCAAACCAGAATAGGACTGATGCAGATGGTAGAGGGGGCGGAACTGGAGATTGACACGACAATCCGACAGTTGGAGAAGTCCCGGGATACCATCGAGACGTTGCAATTGAATGTGGAACGGGCACGGAGGGCGTATGAAATGGCCGAGGATGCCTACAACGCAGGCAGCAAAGAGCTGCTGGAGGTACAGAACTCCGAATTAGAGCTAAAATCCGCGCAGCTTGAGGTTTTGAAGGAAAAATACACATACCTCTCCGCGCTGATCGATCTGGAATACCAGCTCAACACCACAATTGAAGAGGTGGCTGTGCGGTAGGTGGGGCCTGTAAGATAGTTGTTCAGGAGAAAACTATCTGAAAGCGACGGAGGCGTGCTTTTTTTGAAGAAAAGGGAAGAGAGGGTTATAGGATGAAAAAAACAATGGAGAAAAAAACAGGCCGGGTCCTGGTTTTATTGGTGCTTGTGCTGGTGCTCGGTTTTGGTTTTGCGGGATGTGATCGTTTCGGTGGTGACAAAGGATCTGAGGAGGCTTCGGCCGCGGAACAGATGAATGATGAACCGGCGACGGTGTTTGCCGTAAGTACGGTGAGGGCTGTGAAGGGACAGATCCGGGATTATTTGGAATTGAACGGTGACGTCACGGCGGGGACGAAGGTGGATACCTATCCGGATAGTGCGGGAAAGCTTTCACAGCTGTACGTGAAGGTGGGGCAGCGGGTCAGGAAGAACCAGGTTATCGCCGAGGTGGATCCGTCGAGGCCGGGTATGCAGTTCACCGCGAGTCCTGTGAAGGCCGCCATTACCGGGACGGTTACAAATATTCCGGTGCAGGTGGGTTCAACGGTGTCGCCGCAGATGCCGGTGGTGCAGATAAGCGATATGGAAGACCTGGAGGTGAGGGTATACGTGGCGGAAAAGTTCATTTCAAAGATGCAGGTGGGGCTTCCCGCGGAGATGAAATTCGAGGCGTATCCGGACCGAATCTTTACAGGTCGGATCAGGGAGCTGAGTCCGGTGATCGATCCGCAGTCCAGAACCCTGGAGGTGAAGATTTCCATAAGCGACGGAACCGAGAATCTGAAAGCGGGGATGTTCGGAGAGGTTAAACTGGTGACGGCGGAGAAGGAGGGGGTGGTGAAGGTCCCCTCGGAGTGCATGGTGAGTCGTTTCGGTGAGGATTTTGTTTTTACCGTTGAGAGAACAGGGGAAGCACAGATGGGTAGTGCGAAGCAGGTGAAGGTGACGAGCGGTATCGAGATCGACCGAATGCTGGAGATTACTTCGGGACTAGGTTCGGGAGACGAGGTGGTCTATCGTGGGCAGACTCTTCTCGAAGAGGGGTCGAAGGTGAGAGTTGTAGAGACTGTACAGCCTTTCAGAGATGATGATGAAGTGGAGTAGAGTCATATGAGTATAACCAAAACGGTTGTTCATCGGCCAACGACGATTTTTATCATATTTGTACTGGTTCTCGGGTTGGGGATCTATTCGGCCACAGACCTGGCCCTAGATCTGTACCCGGAGATAGAGCCACCGGTTCTACTGGTATTCACCGATTATACGGGTGCCGGTCCTGAGGAAGTGGAGAAGACCGTGACTCGCCCCCTCGAGGGGACCATGAGTAATGTGAGCAATATTGAAAACATTACTTCCACTTCGTCCAAAGGAAACAGCATGGTGATGCTGGAATTTTCCTATGGGACCGATATGGCGGAGGCGGCCAACAGTGTGCGGGACAACCTTGAATTCGTAAAGGGTTTCTTGCCCGGAGATGCCGGTACCCCGATGATTTTCAAGTTTGATCCTTCGATGATTCCGATAATGGGGTTGACCCTGTCCGGACAGCGAACACCCGCGGAGCTGCGGAGGATCGCCGAGGATATTGTACAGCCCAGGGTGGAGCAGGTGGAGGGTGTCGCCCTTACCAGTGTCGGCGGTGGACGAGAACGTGCAATTCGGGTGGAGATCCCCCAGAATCGGCTTGAAGCGTATGGTCTGACCCTCACCCAGGTGGCGAATATGCTTCGCGGGCAGAATATCCAGATTTCCGCGGGGAGCATCACCGAGGGGACGAAGAATTACTTGGTTCTCACCAGCGGAAGGTATGACAGCATCGAGCAGATCAAGAATACCGTGATCTCCTACAAGGGTGGGCAGCCTTCCATGATGGGGACGGTATCCGACGTAAAAACGGTGCGGTTGCGGGATGTGGCCAATGTGTATGACGGCCTCAAGGCCCCTGAAACGAAGGTCTATATCAACGGTGCCCCCGGGATCCAGATCGTGGTGCAGAAACAGAGCGGGACCAATTCGGTGCAGACGGTGGAGCGAATTCGGGAACGGATGGAAAGGATTAACCGTGAGGTCCCCCAGGGAATCGAAGTGGAGGAGGTCTTCAACACCACGGATATCATAAAATCCTCCCTCAGCCAGGTTTCATCCAGTGCCATTATGGGGGCGATTTTCGCGGTGCTGGTACTGTTTTTGTTTTTGAGAAGCCTGAAGAGTACCTTTATCATTGCTTTGACCATACCGATCAGCCTTGTGGTGACGCTGATGGTAATGTATTTTGCCAACCTGACCCTCAATATCATGACGCTTGCAGGGCTGGCCCTCGGGGTCGGAATGCTGGTGGATAACTCCATCGTTATTCTCGAAAATATCTACAGGTACCGTGAAAAGGGCACGAAACTGACCGCGTCGGCGATTCTGGGGACCCAGGAGATGATCAACGCTATAGTGGCATCGACCCTTACAACTATCTGTGTATTCGCACCGGTGGCCCTCTTTAAAAATCAGCTGGACGTGGTTGGTGAGCTTCTGGCAAGCCTCTCGCTGACCGTGGTGATTTCACTCACCAGTTCACTGGCGGTGGCGATGCTGCTGATACCGGTCCTTTCGAGTCACTACCTCCCCCTCACCAGTCGGAAGCAGAGGCCTTTGACGGGGTTCTTCAAGGGCGTGGACGATAGGATGGAGCGCTTTTTTAGAGGGATGGAGCGGAGATACCAGAAAATGCTGCGGTTCAACCTGCGACACAAGGTGCTCACCGTGGTGGTGGTACTGGTCCTCCTTGGGGCAAGCGCTTTTACACTCAAGGATGCCGGGTATGAGTTTCTCCCGAGTCAGGCCTCCGATTCGGTGCAGCTGGAAGTTGAAATGCCCATTGGAACGAGGTTGGATATTACCGAATCGGTCTTGAAACAGATGGAGTTGATCGTCAAGGAGGAGGTAGAGGGCTACACCAAGCTCATTATGGAGGTGGGTGGTCGGGGATTTTTCGGATTTGCCGGATCGGTGAATACCAATACCGGAAGTCTGCAGATCGAGTTGCCCCCTTTTAAGGAGCGGATTGAATCCGCGGATGATATCAAACAGACCCTGCGGGGTCACTTTAACGATATCCCCGCGGCGAAGTTCTCCTTTGGCGATATGGGCGGGGGACCGGCTATGGGTACCAGCCCTGTTAATATTCTTATTAAGACGGAGGACCTGCAAAAGGGGAAGCGGATTGCCGAGGATATCAGGGACCTCCTGGATCGTGAAGTTCCCCTGGTGACCGAACCGACGGTAGACCTGAAGGACGGCCTTCCCCAGATTGAAATCTTCATGGACAGGAACAAGATGTACACCCTGGGTCTGAATATTGCCGGGGTTGGCCAGGAGATTCGGGCGAACATCGACGGGATCACCGCCTCCCAGTACCGGGAGGGGGGCAGTGAGTACGATATCATGGTTATCCTTGCGGACCGGGACAGGGATGAGCTGCCGGACCTCAACAAGGTGTTTGTTCTGAATAACGCGGGGCAGCGAATTCCCCTGGCGAGTTTTGCCTCCTACGAGAGGACCACCGGGCCGATCAGCATCAACAGGGAGAACCAGACCCGGGTGATCCATGTGACCGGAGGGACTGTTCCGGGGACCCCGATCAACGAGGTGGAGGTTCAGGTCCAGAGGGTAATACGGGAAAAAATACCCGCCGACGAGGATGTGATCATCGAATTCTCCGGAGAGTACAAGGACCTGGTGAAATACGGGCAGCGCTTTATCTATATCCTGCTGGTGTCGGTCTTTCTGGTGTTCGGCGTGATGGCCAGCCAGTTCGAGTCATTCCTCGATCCATTTATCATACTTTTTACCATACCCCTGTCTCTGATCGGGGTGATTGGTCTGTATACCATAACCGGGGAAAGCTATAGTCTTCTGACGGCGGTGGGCTTGGTGATGCTCGCGGGAATTATCGTGAATAACGGGATTGTCCTGGTGGATTATACCAACCTGCTGCGAAAACGGGGGCTTTCCATTCACGATGCCTGTGTGGAGGCCGGGGGAAATCGTCTGCGGCCTATCCTCATGACTTCTCTGACCACCATCCTCGCACTGATCCCGATGGCTTTTTTCCCGGGAGAAGGTTCGGAGCTGGTTTCGCCGATTGGAAAATCAGTGGTGGGAGGCCTGTCGGTTGGCGCTCTGCTGACCCTTTTCCTGATACCGGTGATGTACGCGATTTTCAACAGGATGTCCGAAAAGAGGCGTGAGAAAAAAGAGATGAGAAAACAAAAACGCCGTGAAAGGCGTAGGGCCCTGGAAGTCGCGGAGGCTCAAAAAGCACAGGAGCCACAGAAGTCATAGAAGGCATTAAAGCCGCCGGACCCGGATCTCTTCTGTTCTGGGAGAGGTTTCGGGTCCGTCTCAGAACTGATGGGGAGGAAAAAGAAACAAATGAAACGTATTGAAATATTTGCCAATCGGTCCATTGAAGAGGATATGTTTGAAGCCTTCGAAAAGGCGGAAGTCGCCCGGCATTACACAAAAATTCCCATTGTCCTGGGGGTCGGCAACTCCGGACCTAAAATGGGTGACCACATCTGGCCGGAGGAGAATTTTATGTTGATTGTGTACTGTGAAAAGGAGGAGGCGGAGGTTATTCAAGGGGTGATTGGTGAATTGAAAGACTTCTTTAAAACCGAGGGGATAAAAATATTCGAAATTGAGTTGTAACCTGCACACTTTTGTGTATATGCTTATCTTAGAGTTATGAATCAAAATAGAGTGTTAAAGACGGAACCTTCTCCTCAAGAGACCCTGCGTACGATTTTTGGGTATATCAACAGGATCGCAAATGAGCGAGACGTGGAAAAACTGCTTATTATGCTTGCCGATATGGGAAGGGACCTGGTAACCGCCGACCGATGCACCGTCTGGTTGATCGATGAGAAGAGACAGATTCTCTGGAGCAAGGTCGCCCACGGGATGGACAGGATTGAGATACAGTTGTACCAGGGGATTGCCGGATACACCGCCGCGAAGGGTGAACCGATTATCATCAATGACGCCTATAACGACGAACGGTTTGACAAGGAAGTCGACAAAAGGACCGGTTATCGCACTCGAAATATTCTGGCCCTCCCGATTCGCGGATCCGATGGGGAGATGATCGGGGTGTACCAGGCAATCAACAAGATGACCCATGAAGGGAAGTTCAGTGACACCGACAAGGAACATCTCCTGTTAGCCGCCTCCTATACGGGGAGACAGCTTGAATCGGTGGCCCTGCAGGAAGAGATCGAAAAAACCCAGAAAGAGATCATCTTTACCCTGGCGGAGACTGGGGAAATGCGGTCGAAGGAGACCGGTAACCATGTCAAACGGGTTGCGGAGTACTCCTATGCCCTCTCCCTCGAATACGGCTTTGATCCCGTAGAAGCCGAACTGCTGCGCAATGCTTCACCCCTCCATGATATCGGCAAGATCGCCATACCCGACGCGATACTACTGAAACCGGATCTTCTCAACTGTGAAGAACGAGAGGTCATGTGCAAACATACATGCCTCGGGTATGACATGCTCCGGCATTCGGACCGCTCTCTCCTTAAAGCAGCCTCCATTGTTGCGTATCAGCATCACGAGAAATGGGACGGAACCGGGTACCCCGAGGGCTTGAAAGGCGAGGATATTCACATATACGGGCGTATAACCGCCGTGGCGGATGTGTTTGACGCCCTCGGTTCCGATCGGGTGTATAAGAAGATCTGGTGCAACAAGGATATTGAGGATCTATTCAAGGAGGAGCGGGGCCGTCATTTTGATCCCGACCTCATTGATGCATTTTTCAGGATAAAAGGACGTCTCTACCAAATCCGGCAGGACTACGGGGACGATCTATAACTACTCTTCTCCGGGGCGCCCGTTGTCATAAACGCCGATCTCGCCGGCCGGTCGCCCCTTGCCATGTTCGGAGTATTCCCGTCAGGATCAGTGCGAAGCGCCTCCGAATTCATCCATCTGGGTGCCGACTTTTTTCAGTTCCTGGAGGGTCTTCTCAAAGGTACTGATCTGGGACTCGATGGATTTGTTGATTTTCTGGTCCGACCTGGCCGAATATTCCGCAAGACGGGTGAAGATATCACGCAGATTCTGCACCGTGTCGGTCCCGTTGTTCACGCTGTTCTCTTCAACTTCTCTACTCTCCGTAAGTTCCTGCGAGGAGATCTGGATGTTTTTAATCTTGTCTTTGATTGCTTTTGTGGAACTGCCGGTACTGTTTGCCAGCCTTCGGATTTCCGCGGCAACGATCTGAAAGGTTTTTCCGTCCTCCCCCGCGGAGGAGGCCTCAAGCTCCGCGTTGAAGGCAATGATTTTTGTCTGTTCCGTAATACCTGAAATAATGCTCACGATATCGCCGATTTCCCTGATCTGGTCGTTGAGCGCGTTGGTCTTCTCCGCGGTGGTGACGTTGCTGCTGCGGATTGAGTCCATCGTTGTGATGGTGTTCTCGATATACGACAGTCCTTCCTCGATGGATTTGCGCATTTCCCCGGAGATTTCGGCGATATCCTGGATTGAAACCAGGTCGTCCTCACCGGTATGGTCAGACTCCGTAAGGTGTGTGATGGCCTCCGAAAGACGGTCAGTGGATTCACGGATGCTGTCGAATATCATGTTGGTCATTTCGATACGGCTGGCATGGGCATAGTGAAAACAGTTTTCCGGCTGGTTTAAGTCGTTGAATACGGCCACCGCCATGAGCTCGCATGAGCCATAACCGCAGGAGCGGCAATTGAGAAAATCACTTTTCTCGTATTTTTTCATGCGCTGGTACACTTCTTCCAGTTTGGTTTTGTCGGGGTACTTGATGGTATTGACTGCCGAACGGTTGATATAGGATCGGGCATAGAGATTTTTTTTCCAGTATTTATTGATATTTTGATGAATTCGGCGGTTCGCCGCCCTTCGGGACTTGAAAATACCCTTGGAACGGTAGCGTGTGGCCGTTTTTTCGTTTCGCCTGGCAATGTGGAATTCTATCTCATCCGGCGATTTTTCCTGGTTCACCGTGCCGGGGCCTCCATTACAGCCCATTTCGCAGTTCAGGCAATCGATCACAAGGGGGGCGTAGTTTTTTTCTATCATGGAGGGGAGTTTTTTGAGATAGTCGTAAATGATATCGGGTCCTTCAATCTTGCGGGTCAGGTAAGCGGCATCTGGGTTCTCCCGCGCGATGGTTTGTTGCAGTCCGCCGGGGGTGGAAAAAAGAACTGCCCGTTCGGCATTGTCAACGGTGAAATTCACCTCAGGAAATACCGTGAGGTTTATGTGGTTCTCTTCAATGTAGGAGACCAGGGAGGCGTAGGTGACGTTGTAATCACCCATTCCCGTGGCGTCGAATTCCCGTCGCTTTGCCAGACAGGGGGAGAGGATAAGAATTTTGTGATTCCGGTATCGGGGATAGTACTCCCTTATCATCTTGATGCTGTGGAGCATGGGGCTGTCGGCCGGCGCGAGGTAGGGAAGGAGCTCCGGTTGATACAGTTCAATGTAGGAGACGATGGCCGGGCAGGGCTGGGCGATGACCGTTTTTGGTTTTGCCTCCTTGATATATTCGAGGTATGATTTGACCGTGAGTTCGGCGCCGAAGCTGACATCGAAAAAATCTTCCACCCCGAGACTCTGCAGCCATCCGTGAAGGTGGAGGTAGGTTTCGGGAAAATTCGCGGCTATTGCCGGAGCTGAAATGGCGATCATCGGTTCCCGTGAATTTATGGCTTCCAGCCACCGGGAAAAATCATCCACCCCCTTTCGGGCGTTGTGGGTGCAGGCTTTTATGCAGTTGCCGCAGCCGATACAGAGGTCGGGATTTACTTTTACGTGGTCCCCGGAACCGTCGTTACAGAACTTGACGGGACAAGCGGCGATACAGGCATGGCAGTTGATACATTTTTCGGGATCAACCTCAATTACTTTGCTCAATTCTCTCATGCAGTGCTCCGAAGGAAATAACTCGAATTAGTTCTAAATAATAAACATTACTACAGTCTGAATGGTAGAAAATAATCAAGGTGCGGTCAAGGTTTAACAAAGAAAAATAATAAAAACATCCATTAATTCCAGTGAACCTCCACGGGGG
>CAZJIN010000004.1:0-22084 GCA_964545955.1 uncultured Sediminispirochaeta sp. | reverse complement strand
TTTTAGATGAGGCATCAGAAGATTACGGTTAGATTTTTGGGTGAGGCAACACGGTAGGCGCGTCAGCAATTCTGCAGGCGCATCATCAATTCTGCAGGCGCGCTCACATTAGCCATTCGGTTAAAAAAGGGGGCCGAAGGGGAACAGCAGTTCTGCAGGCGCGTTACATTTGGCTAATCGGCAATTCAGCTCCATAAAAGATTGATTATAAAGCATTTCCTGCAGTAGAATGGCTGAATGAAAAGAATCTTGTGTTATGGAGATTCCAATACGTGGGGATACGTTCCTGTGATCGGGGAGAGGTATGATGAAACTGTCCGCTGGACCATGCTGCTACAGGAAAAGCTGGGGGGGGATTATAAAATCATAGAGGAGGGGCTGAACGGGAGAACTACGGTACTCGATGATCCGTTGGAACCCGGCAGGAACGGACTTACCTATCTGGGACCGTGTGTGCAGAGCCAGAGTCCCCTCGATCTGGTAGTTCTGATGCTCGGGACGAATGACCTGAAGAGACGCTTTAACCTTGCCCCCGAGGAGATTGCTATGGGCCTGGAAAAACTGGTGCTTACGATCGCCGGCAGCGGTAGCGGCAGGAATGGAAATGGACCGCGGATCCTGGTTCTATCACCTCCTCTAATCGGTCGGATCCCCCTGTGGGAGTATTCATTCCGGGGCGCCGAGGAAAAAAGTGAGCACCTCGCGGTGGCGTATCGGGAGGTGTCGGAGCGGAACCACTGCGCTTTTTTGAATATCGGCGGGCGGGTGAAAGCCGGAGGTGAGGATGGTGTTCACCTGACTGTGGAGGACCACCGGATAATAGCGGGACTGGTTGCGAAGGCAATATCAGATCTGGAAGAATAAGTTTTTTTAACATCAATTGTTGGCTGAGGTAGGAGAACAAAATGCAATCGGAAGGGGTGAAAAAAAACCAGTCGGCGGGAAAGGCCCTGCAGATCCTTGAAGTGATGGTGGAACACAACGGGCCGGTCCGGTTGCAGGAACTGGCAGCTGAGCTGAAGATGCCCGAGAGTACGGTACTCAGGTTTTTGAATACCCTGATTGAGTATGGGTATGTGATAAGGGCACCCCGGACTTCACGCTACAGTCTGAGTCTTAAACTCGCCAGGTTGGGCAATCGCGTTCATTCAAATTTTCCATATCAGAGGGTCCTGCATCCCTATCTTGAAGAGGTGAGCCGTGAGTTGAAGGAACCTGTGTCCCTTACGGTGGAGCAGGACAGGAGAGTGGTGTATATTGATACCGTCGACGGTCCTGATCACATGCTCAAAACACTGCAGCGAATAGGCAAGGTCGCGCCCATGCACAGCACTGCCGCCGGGAAGGTATTGTTGCTCAACTATGGTGAATCGGTGCTGGAAGAATTTGTGGAAGAGAAGGGTCTACCGGCTTTTACAGAGAAGACGATCACCACGGCAACGGATTTTTTTACGGAACTGAAGACGGTAAAAAAAAGGGGCTACGCCTACGACAACGAGGAATGTGAAGTAGGGGTGAAGTGTATCGCCTTTCCGGTAAAGGACTTTACGGGAAAAAACATTGCCGCCCTCAGTGTTTCGGCGCCGATGACACGGTTTTCCCCTGAGAACGAGAAAAAAACACTACGGGTCCTGCGGGAGGTAAGCGATAGAGCCTCTGTGGAGTTGGGGTGGAAACCTTGATACGAACTTCCGGGTGGGGAGCTCCTTCGTTTCGCTCTCCGGTGTTGTTTATATTTTAATTATTAAAACAAAGAATCACTAATTAAAATATTCTTGATGTTTCTAAAAAAATAGGTTACACTGTACACAATGGATTGGTATGAAAGAGCTGATTGAAACAGTTGATGTGCTTGTCATTGGTGGCGGGACTGCCGGACACATTGGGGCAATCCAGGCGGGAAGGGCAGGGGTTCGCGTATCCGTTGTTGAGGCGGGGACGATGCTTGGTGGTACCATGACCGAGGGTGGGGTTTTCATGCCGAACCATTTTCATTCCGGTACCCGACCGGTGGTACGGGGTATACCCTGGGAGTTGTACCTGGAGAGTCGTCAAATCGAAGGAATCCTACCGAAGGCAGCTGAAAAGAGAAGGCCCGTCGATACCCCGGGGTACTACAGCCACATCAACATTCCGATATACGCTTCCGTGGCGGAACAGGCCGCGCTGAAGGCGGGAGTTCGTCTGCACTACGGTGAGTTCGTCGGTGAGATCAGACCGGATGGGAATCGGTGGGAGGTGACTTCCTACGGGCGCGGTATCAGGAGGATTACTTCGGCGGTGGAGATCATCGACGCCTCCGGAGATGCCGACGGGGCGAGAGCGTTGGGACTTGAGGTTGAAAAGGCACCGGCCCGTCAGCCAGGTACCCTGCAGTACCGGATTGAAGATATCGATATGCAGCAGGTATGGAAGGGCGAAGTCCAGAAAATCTATGAAGAAGCGGCGGCATCGGGACGGCTTAAACCGGGAGACTGGGCGTACTTTGATAGTTATCCTTTTTTATGGTACCTACAGATGGGCGGACACAATGCCACCCATATTTATGGTTGTGATACCTCCGATGCCGATGGACAGACTAATGCGAATATTCGGGGGAGGGAAAGAATGCTCCGGATGTACCGTTTCGTGAGAGAGGAAATTCCGGGTGCTGAAAGGGCTGTTTTGAAAAATATGTACGCCAGGGCGCTGTCCCGGGAGGGCTACAGGGTCATAGGGGAGCATAGAATCACGACGCAGGAGTTCATGGAAGCGAGGGGGTATCCCGATCAAATCTGTTATGCCTTCAACTATATAGATCTTCACAATGAAGAGTCGGGGTGTGATGAGATTTTTCATGAGTCCGAGAATATGCTTCCGAAGGTTCCCTTCCGATCGCTGATACCGAAGGGCTCCAACAGGTTTCTCGTTGCCGGAAGGGAGATCGCTTCGGAGCGAAAAGCACTGGCGGGATTAAGGGCCCAATGTACCTGTATGGCCATGGGGCAGGCGGCGGGAGCGGCGGCGGCTCTGGCGGTGCGTCGAGGAGTTCCCTCGCGGCAGATTCCTGCCGAAGATATTGTCGCGCTCACCGTGGAACACGGCGCGGTGTCGATAGAGTAGGAAGTACTCCCTTCGTGGGGAGTTCAAAGTTTTGTATGCAATTTTTTTGAGGAGGAATACTATGGAAAATAAACTAAAGGGCATAGAGAATGTGCTGTTGATGGGGCCGGGGCCTTCACAGACCTATCCGGAGGTGTACGAAGCGATGGCCATGCCGACCTTGGGGCATATGGATCCCTATTTTATCGAGATCATGGACGGGATCAAGGAAATGCTTCAGAAGATCTTTCAGACGAAGAACAACCTGACCATACCCGTTTCGGGAACCGGGTCCGCAGGTATGGAAGCGGTGTTGGTGAACCTGATCGAACCGGGAGATTCGGTGTTGGTGGTGCTGAACGGGGTGTTTGGTAAACGCCAGCTCGATATTGCCCAGCGTCTCGGGGCCGACGCGGATGCTCTGGAGTTCAAATGGGGAACCCCGGTGATCCCCGCGGAGGTGGAAGCGCAGCTCAAGAAGAAAAAATACAAAATCGTCGCCATGGTACACGCGGAAACCTCAACCGGAGTCAGAAATCCCGCCGAAGAAGTGGGTCGTCTCGTGAAGGCCCACGGCGCGTTTTATATTCTCGACACTGTCACGAGTCTCGGCGGTATTGAGATTGCCGTTGACAAATGGGGGGTGGACGCGATCTACAGCGGGACCCAAAAGTGTCTTTCCTGTCCTCCGGGGCTGTCGCCGGTCTCTTTCAGCGACAAAGCGGTGGATTTTATCATGAACCGGAAGACCAAGGTCCCGAACTGGTACCTCGATATGAGTATGGTGGCCAACTACTGGGCCGGAAAGAAAAGGGCTTACCACCACACTGCGCCGATCAATATGCTCTACGGTCTCTACGCTGCCCTTCACGTTGTTCTGGAAGAGGGACTTGAAAAAGTATACCGACGTCACGCGGATATGCACAAGAGGTTGGTCGCGGGACTCGATGAGCTCGGTATCAAGATGGTGGTTGAACCGGAGTTTCGTCTTCCAATGCTGAACGCGATATGGATCCCTGAAGGGGTGGACGACGCGGAGGGACGATCGAAGCTCCGAAAAGACCACCTGATCGAAATCGGCGGCGGCCTCGGTGACTTCTCCGGCAAGGTGTGGCGCATCGGACTGATGGGCAATACCGCCAGGGAAGAGTATGTCGACCGTCTCCTGAAAGCCCTTGCAGATATAATATAGGCATTTATTTCAAACATGATATCCCCGAGGGCCCTCGAGCCCTCGGGGTTTCAGATGCGGCCGTAGTAGCGGTCTTCAAGAAGAGCCTGTTTGTGACATTTTACCAGGTAACTAAATCCCCAGATCAGAAGGGGAAAACACAGATAGGCGATTCCTCCTCCGAGGAAGAGGAAAAAATCGTACAGACCGTGAACGAGGACGGCGAGAAAGAGGCCCCTTTTCCATGCCCCCGGTCTGCCGAACGCGGATAGTCCGATGTAGTAGCCCATGATTCCCGAGGCTATGGCGTGGAGGGGGACTGCCGTGAATCCGCGTATCAGCAGAGTCCCTGGACCGCCGGCGCTGTAGAAGATATTTTCAAAAAAAGCGAATCCCATACTCGCGGTGATGGTGTAGATGATACCGTCCATTACCTCGTCGAAGGCCGGTCGTTTCATAATAAAATGTCGTATCACCACAAGCTTCGTTCCTTCCTCGACAAGACCTGCTACGATGAACGCGCGAAAGGCGAGGCGCAGCAGCGGGGAAAAGGGAAGCCCCATCGGATCAAGCAGCATTTCAATAAGTGCAGCGGGGATCACCGCGATGAAGCCCAGAAAAAAGGTGAAGAGAAGCAATCCCCTGGGTTCGGGACGCCCACGGTCCCATCTTCCAAAGTAGTGGAGCAGGACCAGGGCCGGCAGCACCGCGAGGCCGATATTCAGGGCGAGGAATTCCATCCGCTTCTCAGTCCTTGCCGGCCGAGGGGGTGCCCGGTGAGCCGTTCGGGGGATTCAGACGCATGTATTCGTGTTCTTCCCGGACCTCGGCGATCAGGTCCTGAAGCTTCCAGTCAAGGTTCGTCGGTGTTGATGTAGTGAAGGCGATCCCCTGAGGATCGGAGGCCGCCGCTTTTGCGGCACGCATTATGGCGATGGTTTCATCCCTGGAGAAGCCGTGGATGAGGACAAGCCGTTCGTCCTTTTCGTTCTGTACAGATTCCCTCTGTTCGGGCATATTCGCTCCTTGATGGCACGGGAGGGGCAAAATCTTTCATTTGACCGTCCGTGTGCTTCGCAGTATTTTAAAGACATAGCCCAAGTGTAATGAATAATCCCGGATAAGAAAATAACTTTTTTGAGGTAACACAGATGAGATACGATAAAATGACGGTAAAGGCCCAGGAGGCCCTGCAGGAATCCGACAGCCTGGTGACGAAATACAACCACAGCAGCGTGGATGTCGAACACTACCTCATGGCACTGTTGGAACAGCAAGATGGGGTGGTGCCTCCTTTGTTTGATCGAATTGGAGTCAACCGGGAGGTTCTCGATGACGAACTGGACAAAATTCTCACGGAAAAACCGAGAATGTACGGCAGCACCGCCCAGGTGACGATATCACCCGAGCTTGCAAATGTACTGCGCCAGGCTGAACGTGAAGCCGAGTCCCTCAAGGACGACTATATAAGTGCCGAGCATATTATCCTCGCGATAGTTGAGCAGGAGAGTCGCAGTGCCGAGCTTCTGAAGCGCCACGGAGTGACGCGAAAGTCGATTCTTACCGCCCTCAAAGGAATACGGGGCAAACAGAGGGTGACCGATCAGAATCCGGAAGGTCGGTACCAGGTTCTGGACAAGTACTGTCAGGACCTGACCGGGCTAGCACGCAAGGAAAAGATGGATCCGGTAATAGGCCGGGATGAGGAGATCCGCAGGGTGATGCAGGTCCTGAGTCGAAGGACCAAGAACAACCCCGTATTGATCGGTGAACCCGGAGTGGGGAAGACCGCTATAGCCGAAGGTCTGGCGATCCGTATTGTGTCCGGGGACGTACCGGACAGTTTAAAAAACAAAAGCCTTCTCGCCTTGGATCTCGGCGCACTGCTGGCGGGGGCCAAGTTCCGCGGCGAGTTTGAGGAGCGTCTGAAGGCGGTGATCAACGAAATAGCAGAGTCGGACGGACAGATCCTACTGTTCATCGACGAGCTCCACACTCTGGTGGGAGCGGGCGCCGCCGAAGGGGCGATGGACGCGTCGAATCTTCTCAAACCAGCCCTGGCCCGGGGTGACCTGCGGGCCATCGGCGCTACCACCCTTGATGAGTACCGAAAGCACATAGAGAAAGACCCGGCCCTGGAGCGTCGGTTTCAACCGGTGTTCACCAGTGAACCCTCTGTTGAGGACACTATCACGATTCTCCGCGGGATAAAGGACCGTTACGAGGTGCACCACGGAGTGAGGATCCGGGACGAGGCCCTGTTGGCGGCGGCAACATTGTCCGATCGTTATATCACCAGCAGGTTTTTGCCGGACAAGGCGATCGACCTGGTGGATGAGGCGGCCAGCCGCCTCAAGATGGAGATCGAGAGCCAGCCCATCGAACTGGACAAGATTGAACGCAAGATCCTTCAAGCCGATATCGAACGACAGTCCCTGCAGAGGGAGGAGGATGATGCCTCACGGGAGCGTTTGAAGAAGCTGGAGCGGGAGTTGGGGGAGTTGCGTTCAAAACGGGACGCCATGCATCTGCAATGGCAGAACGAAAAACATATTATCGATGAGATCCGTGCCCTTAAGGCGAAGCTTGATCAGTACACCAGAGATGAATCCAGGTTCGAGCGGGAGGGTAACCTCTCGAAGGCAGCGGAGATCAAGCATGGCCTGATTCCCGATACCAAAAAAATGATCGATGAAAAGGGGCAGGAGCTGGCGAAGCTGCAGGAAAGCTCTTCTCTCCTTCGTGAAGAGGTGTCCGAAGAAGACATCGCCCAGGTGGTGAGTGCCTGGACGGGGATACCCGTTTCGAAGATGCTGGCCAGTGAGATCAGTAAGTACTTGAAGCTTGAAGAAACCCTGGAAAAACGGGTGGTCGGTCAGGATGAGGCGATTCGCGCGATGGCCGACGCGATCAGACGGAATAAAACAGGCTTGAGTGATGAGAACAAGCCTCTCGGTTCGTTTATTTTTATCGGCCCCACGGGGGTGGGAAAAACCGAACTGGCCAAAACCCTGGCTGATTTTCTTTTCAGCGATGAACGTGCCCTGAAACGGATTGATATGTCCGAATACATGGAAAAACATTCGGTCTCCCGCCTGATCGGTGCGCCCCCCGGCTATGTCGGCTACGATGAGGGGGGGCAACTCACCGAGGCGGTACGGCGCAGACCCTACTCGGTGGTCCTCTTTGATGAGATCGAGAAGGCCCATCCGGATGTGTTCAATGTGCTACTTCAGCTCCTGGACGACGGACGTCTCACCGACGGGCAGGGGCGGCTCGTGGATTTTCGCAACACCATTGTGATCATGACCAGCAATATTGGCAGCGAAATGATCCTTCAGGCAAAGGAGCTCGAGGATGTGAAAGATCAGATTGAGGGGATGCTTAAGTCCACCTTCAAGCCCGAGTTTCTCAACAGGATTGACGAAATTATCACCTTCCGCCGCCTTGGGACTGAGCAAATCCACGATATCGTGCTGTTGCAGCTTGAGCGGCTACAAAAGCGGATGCTACCAAAGAAAATCGAACTCGTCTTTGATGATAAGGCGGTGAAGCATATTGCCCATGTAGGCTATGATCCCTCCTTCGGTGCCCGGCCGATCAAAAGAACCGTGCAGAACCTCGTACAGAACGAACTGGCCAGGATGATGCTGGAAGGCGTGATAGGGGAAGGCGATCGCGTTGAGGTATCTGCGGGTACTGAAGGACTCACTTTTCAAAAGACGGAAGTCGGGGCTGCGTAAAACAGCCCCCTTATATTCACGTATATTCATGCCGTATAGGCACTCCAGGTGCCCGGGATATCACGAGGGCTTCCGCCTTTACGAGGGCTTCCGCTCTCATGCGGGCGCGGCATGGAACTCGTTCTTTTTTCGTTGCCGCTGCAGGAGGTAGACGATACCGTAGATCGCGAAGGCCGCAACGGAGACCACGTAGCGGTAGCTCTCGGCGATACCCAGCAGGTTGGTGGTGTAGTAGGGTCTTAGAAGGATAAAGGTGGTGGAGAGCAGGAGTATGGCTTCGTACCAGCGGTTTTTTATCACAAAAAAGTTCTGGGTCACCGCTGCAAAACTGAACATGGCCACCAGGGTGGTGAAAAAGATCCAGGCAACCCTCCAACCGGCGTAGACATTCACCAGCAGGAGATCGGTGTTGAAAATAAACATAAACGGAAGCAGGGCGGTGCGGATGTCGTAGGTGAAGCCCTGGATTCCCGTTTTGATCGGGTTGGATTTCGCGATGGCCGACGCGGCAAAGGCCGCGAGACCTACCGGCGGGGTATCGTCCGCCAAAATTCCGAAGAAAAAGACGAAGAGATGAGCTGCGATCAGGGGAAACACCACTCCGGCGCGCATGCCCAGGGTGACGATCACCGGTGCGGTGAGGCTCGCCATGACGATGTAGTTGGCCGTGGTCGGTAGTCCCATTCCGAGGATGAGACAGGCGAAGGCGGTGATCAGCAGGATCAGGATGAAGTTGCCCCCTGAGATCACCTCGATTACCTCAGTGATGATCCCGCCGAGTCCGAGGGTGACGACACCGACGATGATCCCCGCGGCGGAGACCGCCACTCCGATTCCCATCATGCCTTTACCCCCTGCCACGAGGGATTGCCACAGTTGCTGCGTGCTCTTGAGAAAGGCCTCCTTCATGGAACTTTTTTTAAAATAGGCGGTGACCAGGTTCTGGACGACCATGAGGATAACCAGGGCGGTGATCGCCCGGAAGACCGCCATTTGGGGAGAACGCCTCATGAAGACCAGTTCGTAGATCAGGAAGAGGATCGGAATGATAAAGTGAATCCCGTGAATCAGGGTTTTCCAGAAGGGCGGTATCTGGTCCTTCTCAAGTCCCTTCAATCCCAGCTTGCCCGCTTCGAGGTGGGTGATATACATCAGGGCGATGTAGGAGACTACCGCGGGGATAAATGCCGCCTTGACCACCGCGAAGTATTCAATATTGCAGTACTCCGCGATGATGAAAGCGGCGGCCCCCATGACCGGTGGCATCAGCTGTCCGTTGGTGCTGCAGGCCACCTCGACCGCCCCCGCCTTGTAGTCGGGATAGCCTACCTTTTTCATCATGGGAATGGTAAAAGTACCGGTAGTCACCACGTTGGCGATGCTCGAACCGGAGACCATTCCGGTGAGTCCGCTCGCGAGGACCGCGGCCTTCGCGGGTCCGCCCTTGAACCGCCCCATCAGGCTGAAGGCGAGCTGTACGAAATAACGACCCGCCCCCGCCTGGTCGAGCATGGCCCCGAAGAGTACAAAGAGGAACACGATGGTGGCGGAGACGTCCAGGGGGATCCCGTAGATACCCTGGGTACTGATGGTGATCTGGTTGACAAATCGGGAGAGAGAAACCCCCTTGAAGGCGATCACCCCGGGCATATAGGGTCCTAAAAAACTGTAGAGAATGAATACTCCCGCCACCACAGGAAGGACCGGTCCGAGGGAGCGTCGGGCGGCTTCGAGGATGAAGACCACCAGGACGATTCCCACCACCAGGTCACGGGTGATCAAGGCCCCGGGCCGGGTGGCGAGTCCTTCATAGTCGATCACCACGTAGAGAGCGGCCAGGGCGGCAAGAACCGCGAGGATGAGGTCCAGCGTGGTGATGCGGTCCCGGGCGGCCAGGTAACGCCCGAGCCTTCCCTTTTTTTGTTTCTTGAACATGGGTCGGCTCAGGTAGACCAGGGTGATGGCGAAGGTGAGGTGAACCGCCCTGACAACCACTGAATCCAGGATAAAGATGGTGGCCAGGGAGAGCTGGAAGAGGGACCAGACAGCGGCAAGAAGAGGGATGAGAAAGGCCAGTTTGCCTCCGGGTTGTTTTATCCCGAACTCCGCCTCTTCCGCGATTTTAATTGCCTTCCGGGCGCCTTCGTTGATTTGCAGCTCTTCGTTCACGGTTCACTCCTTAGGATACATTTGTGGGTCACGGATGCATGGAAAACCTTTCGCCCCAGGCGCTTGTTATTCGCCCCAGACGCTTGTTATTCCATCAGCCCCGCTTCCTTGAAATATTTGACAGCCCCGTCATGGTAGGGAGCGCTGTTCCCTTCCAGCATATTCTGTTTTGTAAGTACACCGAAGGCGGGATGGAGGCCCTTGAAGCTTTCGAGATTCTCAAACACCTCTTTTGTAATCGCGTATACCACATCTTCGGGAACATCAGAGGATGTGACCAGGGTCGCCTTCACCCCATAGGTTTGGACGTCCCCGTCGTTGGTAGTCTTGGGATACAGGCTTTTGGGAATAAAGGACTTCGCGTAGAAGGGAAATTCCTTGATCAGGTCATCTACGTTGTCGATGGCGATGAATTTAACGGGTCGTTTGCCCGCGGTCGCTTCCATAACCGATCCGTTGGGATGTCCAACGGTGTAAAAGTAGGCATCGATCCGTCCGTCCTGAAGGAGCTTGGCCGATTCAACCGCCTTGATCTGTTCGGCATTGATATCGGTCTCCCAGTCGAGTCCCGCGGTGGAGAGCGCGTCGATCGCGTTCCCCCTGTTGCCGGAGCCGGGATCGCCGATATTGACTCGTTTGCCCTTGAGGTCCTCGATCGTGTCGATTCCCGCGTCCGAGGCCGCTACGAGGGTGATGGATTCGGGATGCAGGGCGCATACGGCACGCAGTTTTTCCTGAGGTTCACCGTCCCATTCAGCCTCGCCCTTGTAAGCCTGGAACTGTCGGTCCGACTGGGCGATACCGAATTCGAGATCACCGCCGATCACGGCATTGATATTGAAAACCGAACCACCGGTGGATTCAACTGTCGCTTTCAAGTTGTACTCATCCTGTTTCGCGTTGACTGTGCGGGAAATAGCGCCGCCCGCAGGGTAGTAGACGCCGGTCAGGCCTCCCGTACCGATGGTGACGAATTGCAATCGCTGGGGTTCTTCGCCTTCCGCGGCCTCTTCCTTGCCTCCGCATGAGGCGAGAAGCATCACGAGCATGAGAAGCAGTGCCGTGAGAACGTACATCTTTTTCATTTTTTTCTGTCTCCTTATGAGTTTATATATACTATTTATATGATCGAAAGAGCGTAAAAATGTCAATAACTATGAAAAATGAGGATAAGGTGTTATAATGAAAAGTGGGCTCGTGCAAGAGGCGCGCTGCCGGAATCTTTTGATAAGGAGAATGGAAAGGATGAAAAAAAGACTGATTATCCTGGTGCTGCTCATTACCTTTGTGGCATCCGGCGCCTTTGGTCTGAATCTTACACTGGGCCTCAACGGTGCCCTGTACATGGACGATGGAGAGTACCAGAGCTGGGATGAGCGCTTCGACGCGTTTAAGGAAGGGGAAGGAATCTACTACGGTTTGCTCCTGGAATTGTTGGGTGAGAACGTGGGGCTGGGTTTCAACTACTATGCCAGTATCTATGATTCCTACTTTGGAGTTGAAATGATAGATATGGATGTAAATCTCCACCTGAGTTACCACCTCCTGGGTTCCACCTTCTTCCTGGACCCCTTCGGAGAGATCGGAGTCGGGTATATTGCCAAGGACTACAACGATGAGGAGTTAAGGACCGATATTCCGATCACCGCGATGAACTACTGGCATACCGGCCTCGGCCTGGGGGTCAACCTCGGAGGACTGGGGGTTTTCGGCAAGTTCATCTATCACTTCGAAATGGGTGCGCCCACCGTCGAAGAGACTGTGTACAACAAGGACGGAACTCCGGTGACCTATGAATACCCCCTGAGTGAATACGCCCTCAAGCCCTACAAGTTTGTGCTTGGGGCGAAGTTGATCTTCTAAACCGGAAGCCCAGTCGGCTTACGGTTGAGGCGCGAGGCTGAACAAGATTCGGGTCTTTTTTGATCATTTTTTATAAATAAAGAGAAACCTCCGACACCTGGTGTCGGAGGTTTTTTGTGGTGGTGCGCCCGGCAGGGCGCACCTGCAGGGATGCGAATAGGGACGGGAAGCGGGGAGGGATGACGGAAGGCTGACAGCCGAAGGTGGAGCGTATATACTGGGGAGCATGATGCGCAAGCTGGTGATGAAGGGATTTATTGCGGTGCTGGCGGTGGTGTTTGTTCTGAGCGCTGTGCAGTCGGTCCGTCTGATTGCCGCGGATGCCCGGGCGGGGGAGCTCTATCTGGAGCCTTCGAAGCCAGTGAGATTCCATTTTATGGTGATCCTGCCGACGGTGGAAGATGATTTTTTCCGGCAGATGTGGGGTGGAATAAAGAAGCGGGCGGAAGAGCTGAATGTGGGAGTGGAGCTGCAGGTTGCCAGGAGCGGGATGGATTTTCGTGGTAAAACCGGCGACCTGTTGGAGATCGCTATGTTTTCTCAGGTAGACGGGGTAGCCCTCTATGTAACGAACGAGGAGGAGCTTCGTCAGCTGATCAACCATACGGTTTTATCGGGGATTCCACTGGTGACCCTGGAATCGGATGCGCCGATGAGTCGTAGTTCTTCCTTCGTCGGATCCAACAGTTTCCAGCTTGAACAGGAAATAGGCGTGTTGATGCAGGAGGCGCAGCCGGAGGGAGTACGGGCGGCGCTCCTGAAGAACGAGTTTTTTTCAGAACGGGCATCCCAGTGGAGCGTGATTCAATACGGAATCCTGGCCAGTTTGTCCAGCCGGGAGGGAGACGAGATCGTTGCGGAGATGAGGTCCGAGATCGGGGTGCTCAGTTCCGAAGAGAAGGTGCGGCAGATCCTTTTTCTCTATCCCGAGGTGAATACGATTTTTTGTACAAGTTTGGTGGATACAATCTCTGCTCTGAATATGGTCTCGGAAAACCGCGGGGTAGGTGAAGTAAAGATCCTAGGGTATGGGGACAACCGGGAAATCCGGAGGGGCCTCGAAGCGGGGTATATCTACGGTACCCTGGTGCGGGACCCCGAAGGAATCGGACGAAGTGGGGTGGATGCCCTGGTGGATCTCAATACCAACAAGTACGTGCCCTCCTTTATTTATATTCAAGGTGAGGTGCAGTTGCAGGAAGCTCGATGAAACCGATAAAGACGATCAAAAGAAAGTTGCTTCTTTTCTATACCCTGATAATGATGATCATCGCGGTTACCGGCGTGTACAGCCTCTATACTTCATTGCAGATGGGACAGCGGGTAGAGCTCCTTACTCAGACCGAGATGCTGATGAGAAACCTTCGGATACAGCTTGGTGAAACGAAGCGGGCAATAGATGAATACCTGATGGTCCAGAGGGAGGATCATCGAAGGGAAGTCTATGAAAACCTGGAGGAGCTTGAGTCATTGGTGGAGGGAAAGAAAACCCCCTTTCAGAGTCAGGAGCAGCTGATGGTGAAGGACATCGGTTTTCTCATTGAAAAATACTCAGTCCAGTTGAAAGGGGTTATTGAGGCGAAGACGGTTCGCGATTATGTGGGTTATACAGAAGCGTACAAGGCGGCGGGACGTACCTCGGATTATATCGATATGTTTATCGACAAGGTACTGATTGAAAATCTGAATAGCCGCACCGATGCCTACCGGTTCTTTTCGGAAAGTTACCAGCAGCTGCAGCTTTTTAATTTTTTTCTCATCCTCACCGCGATTCTGTTGACGGTGCTTCTTATTTTTCTGTTCACCGACAACCTGACCGGACCGGTAGTGCGCCTGGCTCACGTGGCGGATGAGCTGAGTCATGGAAATTTTGATGTTGAAGATGTGGAAGTGTTGACCGAAGATGAGATCGCGGTGACCGCCAGGGCTTTCAATGAAATGAAGGCAAGCTTGAAGAACTATATTCGGGAGGTGCGGGAAAAGGCGCAGATCGAGAAGAATCTGGCCGAGCAAAGGGTGAAAAATCTCGAAATGCAGCACCTTCTTAAAAACGCGGAGGTGGCATCCCTCCGGTCACAGATGAATCCTCATTTTTTGTTCAACTCCCTCAATGCGGGAGTCCAGCTGGCAAACCTTGAAGAGGCCGAGAGGACCGCAGATTTCATGAATAACCTCGCTTCACTCTTTCGTCATAATGTGCGGCGGCTCTGGCGGACCAATACCATCGCGGATGAGATCCGGGGACTCAATTATTACACCCACCTGCTTGAGGTCCGCTTCGGCGAGACCTACAGCGTGAAAATAGATATTCCCCCCGAGCTGGAGAACGTGAAGTTTCCTCCCCTTATTTTTCAGCCTCTGGTGGAAAATGCCATTATTCACGGAATGGAAAGCAGTGAAAACGGCGGAAGGGTTTGGGTTCTCGGAAGCAGACGGAATGGTAATATCCATTTCAGCGTGGAGGATGACGGCTGCGGGTTTCCGGAGGAGCTTGTGTCACAGGTTCTAAAGCCGGTTTCATTTTCCGATGAGGATTTTTCGACAAAGACGGGTATGGGCCTGCGAAACGTGGTCTTGCGGTTGCGCCTCTTTTTTGAAAATGAAGGGATTGTCTCCATAAAAAAGAGAGCCGACCGGGGCACAATCGTTGAATTTGTGTTAAAAGAAGACGAGGTGGACCATGTATAGCGTTCTGGTGGTTGATGATGAGCAACCGGTGCTTGAAAGTATTACCTTCATGCTGGAAAAATATCGTCCCGAGTTGAAGATTGCCGGGACGGCCGCGTCAGGCAAAGAGGCAATCAGGATGGCAGTCGAGACCAAGCCCGATATCATCCTGATCGACATCAGGATGCCGGGAATTGACGGACTCACCGCCCTGCGGGAAATAAAAAAACGGATACCCTCCATCACGCCCATCATTACAACCGCCTACGAACGCTTCGATATTGCTCAGGCGGCCTTCGAACTTGGGGTGCAGAATTATATTCTCAAACCTTTTTCCAGGGAAAAACTCATAAACGCCGTGGATGGGGCGGTCCACAGTATCGATCGAAGGTCCGGTGGTCAGGGGGAAAGTCTGAAAAATATTGAGCTTCTCCACTCTTTGAACACATCGATGGAGCGTCTCTTTTTCAAGTCCCTCAGGCTCGGCGGCAAGGTGGAGGAGTTTCTCCCCTACCTTCAGACGACGATGTCTTTTCACACGGGGAGGGGCTGCATCGGTCTTTTCCGGTGGGAGCGAACCGGAAGTCAGGAAGGACTTCCGACTGACGCGGAACTCATGCAAATTGGAAGAATGATGGTGTCCCAGTTGAAGTACAAGTTCTCCTGTATGGGGAATGTGTTCGGTGAAGGCATAACGTTCTTTTTTCCGGAGAGGAGGGATGGAAAATTTTATCCTGATCACAGTACCATTGAAAAGTTTTTTACCGGGCTTGACAAAAATCTGCCCCGCTGGAGTTTTGCATTGGGAGAGTGTGTTGATTTTTCAGAGGTTTTGATCTCTTACCGGAAGACGAAGCAGGAACTTTTACGTCGGGAGGGGGATAACCACCGGGATTCTCAATACTCCTTTGAGCTGCTTCGTCGAAGGAAGGCTTTTCATGAGGCGATTCTCCACCATGGGAAGGAAGAGGTGGCAGCCCTGATCGAAGCCGTGGTAGAAGGTACCGAGGGTCTGCAGCCGGCGGCGGATATTTTGACGGACCTGGGTTTATATGTGGAGCATCTCAATGATATCGTGACCGACGGACAATATGCCGCGAGAGCTGCGGACTCACCGGAAGAACTCTACTCGGCGACAATGGAATGGGCGGAAGAATTGTCCCGGATACTCAGTGCGAGAAGGGACGCCAACATTCCGCCCCCTCTTCAGCGGGCCCTCGATTATATCGATCAGTATTACTCCCGGCCGATCCAACTCTCCGATGTATCTACGGAGGTGGGGGTGAGTTCAGCTTACCTGAGCAACCTTTTTACCCGTCATTTGGGGCGAAGTTTTGTGGACCAGCTGACCGATATCAGGATGGAGAAGGCCAGGGGGCTGCTGTTGGAAAACTCACATTCGGTGAAGGAGATCAGCTGCCTCGTAGGCTACCAGGATCCGAATTATTTCAGCCGCCTGTTCAAGAAGCAGACGGGGAAATCTCCGACGGAATATCAAAAATGACATACTCCCAGTCTGTCGGTCCTGCCCGGTCCGATTGCGCTCTTGTACGGCCTAGTTGTGCTTCTGTCGGCCCGTCTGGACAAAAGTTACTTAAAAATAATCCAGATTGAAGCCCTCCTTGAATGAGATTGTGATGAAAATCAATAAACAGGTAAGAAGAAAGAAAAACTCTCCTGAAGACGCGGGAAGAAGGGGGTGGTAAAATTCAATTAACTCGAACCGAATTTTAAGGAGGTTTTATAATGAAAAAGGGGAGAATATTTCTAACCCTGATGATTACCGCTCTGTTGGTACTGGGCATATCCCTCGCTCTTACAGGTTGCCAGAAGGAAGAAGCCGCAGCTCCTGAGAAGGAAGCGCCCGCGGAACCGGAAGAAGCGGCAAGGGAGCCTGTTCCCCAGGTCAAAACAGACTACGGCACACCCTCCGGTGAGCTGGAGATTTTTTCATGGTGGGCGGGGGATGAAGCTCCCGCGCTGAAAGCCCTCATCAGTCTGTACAATGAACAGAACCCGCAGGTGGAAGTGATCAACGCCACCGTCACCGGCGGTTCCGGGGTGAACGCGAAGGCAGTGCTGAAAACCAGAATGCTTGGTGGAGATCCACCCGACTCATTCCAGGTCCACGCGGGACAGGAATTGATCGGTACCTGGGTCGCCGCCGAGAGAATGCTGGACCTGACTCCTCTCTTTGAGGACGAGGGATGGATGGATGTCCTTCCCGCAGACCTGGTCAACCTGATCGGTACTGAGAATGGAATCTGGTCGGTACCGGTGAATGTCCACCGCTCCAACGTGATGTGGTACATGCCCGGCAAGCTCGAAGAATGGGGCATAGAAGCTCCTGAAAGCTGGGATGATTTTCTCTCAGTCGCCGAGGACCTGCAAGCGCAGGGAATGGTACCCCTTTCCCTTGCCACCAACTGGACCGTCAACCACCTCTGGGAATCCGTCGCTCTCGGCGTACTCGGAGCGGACAAGTATGATGCCCTGTGGAACGGTGAGCTGGAATGGACAAGCGCCGACGCGGTGGAAGTCTGGGAAACCCTGGACAAAATACTGGAGTATGTGAATACCGACTTCGCCTCCCTCAGCTGGCAGCAGGCTACCGACATGGTGGTAGAGGGCGACGCGGCATTCAACATTATGGGTGACTGGGCCGCCGGTTATTTAAGTACCACCCTGGGACTCACCCCGGGGGTCGACTACGAATGGTCCGCTTCCCCAGATACCGAGGGAGTCTTTATCTTTCTCGCGGATAGCTTTGGATTTCCGAAGGGCGTGAAAAACCCCGCCGCCGCTCTTGCGTGGCTTTCAATTTGTGGCTCCAAAGAGGGACAGGACACCTTCAATCCCCTCAAGGGATCCATCTCAGCCCGTACCGACACCGATCTCAGCAAGTACAACGACTATTCCAAATCGGCAGCCGAGGATTTTGCCGACAACCGGATTGTCGGAAGCCTCGCCCACGGCGTAACGGCCAATGAAGGTTTTATGAACGACTTCGCTACGGTTATGGAAATGTTCCTGAAAAACCGCAATCCCGAACAGGCTGCAAACGCCGCCCAGGCCATTGCGATCCAGAACGGTATAGTGAGCAAGTGAAAGAGTAATATTTGAAAAAAGTGTAAATCAAGAGGTGGACCTTTCTTCGGAAAGGCCCACCTCGTACAGAGGAAAGGCTATGGTTGAATCAAAAAAGAACACGATCTATGCGCTCCTGGTGCTCCTCCCGTCGGTGATCCTTTTGGCAGTTTTTGTGTATGGTTTTATCGCGAACTCCTTCTACGTTTCCCTCACCGACTGGGGAAGGGGGGCAGGTTTGCGCCTGAACCCGGTCAAAAACTACGTGGGCCTCGCGAACTACCGTGATCTTTTTACCGGCTTCATCCATGAACGTTTTCGTCAGGACTTGATAAACGCCGTGTTCTATTCTCTCTTTTTGGTCGCGGGAACCCTCATGGTCGGATTGTTTTTGGCAATTCTTCTCGACAAGGGTCCGAAGGGAGAAAACATTTTTCGCACCACCTTCCTTTTTCCAATGGCCCTTTCGTTTATTGTGACAGGGACGATCTGGCGGTGGGTCTTTTCACCGCAAGGAGGGGTAAACGTCATTCCCACCTGGTTCGGTATGAAAAAAGGGGAATTCCTCTGGCTCTCAAGTCGGGAACTGATATGGACTTTCAACTGGCAAAATATCCTGCAAATTGTGGCGCTGATCCTCTTTCTGATTTTTACCCTTATTCTCTTCAGCGGATGGAAAAAAGAGAACCGTATCCGCGTGATTTGGGGAGCCTCCGGTGCGGCCCTGATGCTGCTGTACGCCTTTGTGTTGCACCCCATCCTGCCCCCCGTGCTGCCCTACGAGGAAACTCACGGGTTTTCTCTGGCTACGATCGGGATCATTATCGGCGCGGTGTGGCAGTACTCCGGGTATGCCATGGCCCTTTACCTCGCGGGATTGCGGGGACTGCCGATCGCCATGTACGAATCGGCAAAAATGGATGGGGCGAGTGACGCCCGCTACTATTTTCAGATCGCCATTCCCAATATGTGGCCCATCACCTTGAGTGCCGTCATTATTCTTTCACATATCTCTCTCAAACTATTCGCCCTGATTTTCTCAATGGCCGGGGCCGATAACGCCAGTACCGGTCATCCCTCGGTTCTGATGTACCTCATCACCTTTCGAGCGAACAATTTCGCCGTCGGAGCGGCGATTTCGGTTATCCTGTTTCTCATGGCTGCCCTGTTTATCATTCCTTATCTCATCCAGTCCTACAGGTCAAGGAGGTAGCGATATGTCACAGAGCACTCTACGCAAAGTAAGCCCTCTGACCTACATCATCCTGGTAGTGATTCTGCTGATTTTTCTGGTTCCTATCTATATGGCCCTTATTACCGCCCTCAAAAACCCCGCGGAAATCAGTCTCTCCACCGCCTGGGTGCCTCCGACCCGACCCTACTGGAGGAGTTTTTCCGACGCCCTTAAACTCTTGCTTCCCAGTCTGCAAAACAGTGTTGTCCTGACGGTGGTCGGTACCCTCCTGTCTTCGTTGATCGGCTCGATCAATGGGTTTATTTTTTCAAAAAACCGCTTTCGGGGAAGCGAGATTCTCTTCACCCTCTTTCTCTTCGGGATGTTTATACCCTACCAGATCATCCTGATTCCCCTTTTTCAGATCCTGAGGAGTATGGGCATTTACGGGAGCCTCAGTGGGCTGATCCTCGCCCACGTCGTGTACGGTATTCCAATCACCACGTTGATTTTCCGGAACTTTTACGACCAGATCCCCGATTCGATCGTGGAATCGGCTCGGCTTGACGGCGCGGGCTTCTTCAGCCTCTATGGACGACTTTTTCTCCCTCTGTCGATTCCCGGTTTTGTGGTAGTGGGAATCTGGCAGTTCACCCAGATCTGGAATGAGTTTCTCTGGGGGGTCACCCTCACAAAACAGGAATCCCAGCCGGTAACAGTTGGTCTGGCCCAGCTCGCCGGGGGTCAGGCTGTCAGCTGGAACCTGCCCATGGCCGGTTCTTTTCTGGCCGGTCTGCCTGTACTCCTGATCTATATTCTCCTCGGGCGCTACTTCATCCGGGGGCTGCTCGCAGGGTCTGTGAAGGAGTAGGGGAGGGGCCTCTTCACCTGACTCTCTCCCGGTCCCCCCCTGACCGGACGGCGGGTCAACTGAGGCCGCAGGGGTCTACAAGCGGGCTGTTTAACCGATGCCGAAGAAATCGGCGGACTCGTTAATTTTTTATTCCTGACTCCAAAACTTGTGTTTACCCGTGGGAATGCATATACTCATGGTAGATCACATCCTGATCGGGAATGGTATGTTGAAAAAGATTCTTCTCGTGGAAGATGAAGCCCTTATAGCTCTCAACCAGGCACGGATTCTGAAGCCCCATGGATTTGAGGTTGTTTCCGTCTACAATGGGGAGAATGCCGTCGAAACAATTCGGAAAGACCCGGAGATCAGCCTCGTCCTGATGGATATCGACCTTGGAGCGGGTATAGACGGCACGGAGGCCGCTCGAAGGATTCTGAAGATCAGAGAAGTCCCGTTGATCTTCCTCACGGGGCACGCGGAAAAGGACTATGTCGACAGAATTCGCAAGGTCACCCGCTACGGCTATGTCCTGAAAAACTCGGGAGAGTTCGTGCTTCGACAGTCGATTCAGATGGCCTATGAACTGTTTGATGCAAAAACGAAGGCCCGGCAGCACCTCGAAGAGAGCCTCCAGGCGAACCTGGAGCTGGAAGGCCGGGAAGCCCGTCTGCAGCACGTGAATCGTGTACTTCTCTCCCTGAGGGGAATAAACCACGTGATTACCCGGGAAACCGACCGGACCAGGATTCTCGACAGGTCCTGCCGGGTGATGATAGAAAACAGCGGGTATCACCGAGTGTGGATAGTGATGGTAGAGGAGGGCAGACCCGTAGCTCCCTATTACCACGCGGGATTCAACGGAAAGTTCTCAGATATGACCTCTTACCTCGAGACGGGAGCCCTTCCCGCCTGTGCCCGCACCGCGATGGAGGAGCGGCGACTTGTGGTTATAGAAACCCATGGCTCCGAGTGCCTGAAATGTCCCTTCTCTGAGGAAGATCCGCTGATCGGAACGGAGCTCGAAAACACTGTAGTCATGACCATACCGCTAGGGCATGGGGATGAGTCATACGGGTGGATCAGCGTTATCCTTCCGGAGGTCTACGGAAGAAATTCCGATGAACACAGACTCTTCGAGGAGATCGGCGAAGACATTTCCTATGCCCTCTATGGTTTGAAGGTCATGAAGGCCAAGGAAGCCTCCGATCGCTCTCTGGGGGAAAGTGAAGAAAAATACCGGGCCCTCTACAACAACGCTCCGCTTCCCTACCAATCCCTCGATCCCGAAGGGAAATTCCTCGATGTGAACCCCTCATGGCTGAACACCCTGGGGTATAGAAGAGAAGAGGTTATTGGAAAAAAGTACGCGGACTTCCTCCATCCCGATTGGAAAGCCCATTTTGAGAAAAATTTTCCCGCCTTCAAAAAGCGTGGATATGTTCATGACGTGCAGTTTATGATTCGTCACAAGAGTGGTGAATACCGATACATCACCTTCGAAGGCTGCATAGGGTATCAGCCCGACGGAAGTGTCCGCCAGACCTACTGTGTCTTCAAGGATATCACCGAACAGAAAAAAGCGGAGGAATCCCTCAAAGAGAGCGAACAGCGGCTCCAGACCATCCTGGACCTTCTTCCCATCCCGATACTCCTCTCCTCGGGGGAGTATGAACAAGTTGAAAAAGTGAACAGAAAGTTCATAGAACTCTTCGGCTATACCAGATCTGATATCCCCGATGTCTCCCACTGGTGGCTGAAGGCCTATCCGGATGAGGACTACAGGCGAGAGGTATCCTCGGAGTGGCAGGACAATATCATGAAAGCGAGGAGGGAGAACCGCGATCTCGATCCCTCCCCCGTCCTTGTCACCTGCAAAGACGGGTCGGAACGTTCAATTGTGGTAAGAGGTTTTTCCCTGGGAGAGCTGAACATCGTTGTTTTTCTGGATTTTACCGATCAAAAGAATACCCAGAAACAACTGGAAGAATCCCTCGCGGAGAAGAACTACCTCTTGCAGGAGCTCAACCACCGGGTCAAAAACAACCTTATGATGATCGCCTCTCTTTTGTCCCTGAAGGAATCCGCCATGGGAGGATCCACCGATCTGTCGGATGTGCGTCATCAGATCGAGGCAATACGCATCATCCATGAGAAGCTTCTTCAGTCCCGGGATATCACAAAAATCGATGTGCAGACTTACCTCCGCGACCTGCTGGCGTTGATTTTTTCAAATTTTGCCAGCATAAGTGCCCAACTGAAGATCGATAAAGACA
>CAZJIN010000003.1:0-22740 GCA_964545955.1 uncultured Sediminispirochaeta sp. | reverse complement strand
GTATTCGATGAATTCATTGCCCCAGGCAGAACTGTATGATTGTTCATTGTATTCACGACGATAGTGGCCGATCCTCTTGAGATTGTGATTCCCAAAAACGAATAAAAGCGGTTTATTCAGCATGCTCACAATGAATCCGTAATATGAAAGATCGAGGTCTCCCGCGCTCAGCACCAGATCGATATCATTAAAACGTTCCTTTGCCTGGTCTGAATAGATAAGCGGGTCAATATGATCTGAAATACACAGTATTTTCTGGTTGCCCAATGATTTCCCTTGAAAAAATTATTTATTGGCGATTGCGGATATATCGACTTTACCGAGGAACTCGAGGAGTTTTTCCTTGCCCACGAGATCGATCGGGCGACTCTCCACATAGTCGGCGGACTTTCGGGAAAAGTTTGAAGAGTTAATCAGGATACCCCGGCTCGCGTTTATCTTACGCATATTTTCATGGAGGGATCTTATAGTTGATTCCCCTATGGATTCGGGAACCCTCATAAACCACAACAATTTGGGCAGCTTTTTGGCATTCTTCCATCTCACATCGCTATCCACCGCTATGACCTGGCAGCCGTTGGGAATCTCCGTGATGTCTCTTATAGTCAATTCCATGGGTCCCGTGGTGACGGCCTTGCAGAGGTCGAAAAACTCCTCCTGACCCGCTGTCAGGTAATCTTTCATATGATCGTCGGTCCGCAACTCCTGATACTGACTGAGCTTCTCGGCGACATCCTTGAAGGAGGGCTTTTTTTTGTAGATCTGCTCCCATTGTTCAATGGCTTCATCGAAACTGCGCTCCCTCTCGTAGCAGAGAGAGAGAAAGTACCGGGCGTACAGGATCTCCTTCGAACCACCGTCGCTGCTTAACTTAATTGCCCTCTCAAGCTCCGTAGCGGCTTTGTCAAAACTGTTCATATTCATGTAGCAGCTGCCGCGTTCGATGATGGACCGTATTTTAAGATCCTGGTCGCGTTGTGCCTTTTCAAAGGAGAGCAGCGCCGCGACATAGTCATGATTTTCCTTTTGAAGCTTCCCCAGATAAAAATGAGACTGATAATGTGCGGGATCACATTTTAGTGCCGCTTCGAACTCGCTCTTCGCCTCCAGGTGTTTCTTGCCACGGTAGAGGATAATCCCCAATTTGTAGTGAGCCGCCCCGAGCCGGGGATCCAGATCAATCGCCTTCCGATAATAGTTCATCGCCTTCGCGGTATTTGAACGGGTTTCGAAGAGTTCTCCCACCTTGAGGTAATAATCCGCCTTCCCGGGCTGGAGTTTAATAAGCAGAAGGTACTCCTTGAGGGCTTCATCAGCCTGGTTAAAGCGATTGTAAAGCCCCGCGATCAACTGTCGGAATTCGGGTTCCCTGGTGGTCGTACCGTCAAAGACGCCTATCTGGTTCACGGTCTTAAACTCCATTAGGGCAAGTTCCGGTTTGTTCTGCTCAAGGTAGGCCTTCCCCAAAAGAAAATGGGCGTCCAGACTTCTCGGATTTTTCGCGATGATCATCTTTGCGCCCCGGGTAACCGCAGCCGCCTTCCCATTGTTCAATTGCTTAAAAAGAGTCTCAATTTGCTTCGGCGCGATAATGGATTTCACCATTAAAAAGGTTATAATACCCAATGTAATGCCGAGGAATATAATGAGAATAATTATCAGGGGCATGGTCTTCTCCTTAGAGAAGATTAATGAGAAAATAAGGCAATGTCAAACCTTTGGAGACAATTCCCGGTATTAAAGGTGTTTATTATGAAACCGGTTATTTCTGTTTTGTTCACGGCATCTTTTTTGTTTTTCTTCTCTTTTTATTTTCCCTTTTCTCTGTACTCTCAGGAAGAATTCAATCTGAAAGAGCAGGCGATCGAGCTTTTTATGGATAACAAACCGATGGAAGCCCTTCCGTTGATGGAAAACGCCCTGCAGCAAAATCCCTCCGATGCTGAACTCTATATCTATCTCGCCACCTGTTATGAGCAGCTGGGAAACTTTGAGGCGGCGATTCAGACGTACGAAAAAGGCCTGAACCTTAATCTGGATTCTAAGGCCGTTTTTTACTACAATAGGGGAAACAACTATCAGCGACTCGGGAAACTCGATAATGCCCTCGAGAGCTACAGTAAGGCGGTACGGGAAGATTCCAGCCTTGCCGATGCCTATCTCAATCGGGCGAATGTACTGGTCAGGAAGACTGACTACAGTCGGGCGGTTGCCGATTATCGACTCTATCTTTCTCTCAGGCCGAAGGCGCCACAGCGAGAGAATATTGAACAAATGATTGCCCTTCTCAGTGAAAAAGTCGTGGCGGCCGAGAAGGCGCGTGTTGAGGAGGAGAGACGGCAGCGGGAGGAGGAAAAACGTCGTCAGGAGTTGTTGGAACAGGTTTTGAGTTCTCTTGAGGAATCGGGTGAGGAGACTAAAAATATTTCAGCCGGGACCGGAGAGGTGAAAGAGTACGATCAGGAATTTGATATCATTGATTGAAAGATTCTCGATTGGAAGTACGGAAAAAGATAGGGGAGATTGATGGATAGAAAATGGTTTGTAATCGTGGGGGGAGTGCTTCTACTGGTACTACTTGGTGGAGGAATATACCTTCTTTCTTCCAGGGGCGGGGGAGAAGAGGTCCCCGCGGTCTCTGAAGAAGGACAATCTGAAGATGAAAAGCTTCGTGATAATACCTTGAGATTGGCCGAAGACTACTTTGAGCAGGGGGAGTACCAAAGGGCACTGGACCTCCTCGATTCACTTTTGATAAAAAACTCCGAGGACCGGCAAGCCCGCGGTCTCAGGGACAAAATAATCAAAACCCGGCAGGAAAAAGAAAACGCGAAGGCCCTGAGTGAGGAAGAGCGTCGAAGAGAAGAGCAGCAAAAACAGGATGCCCTGGTGGACACCCTCAGCGGGTTGGGGGATTCCATGAAGGACGGGGAGGATCAGGCGGACCTGGAAAAAAGGCAGCGGGAAGAACAGGAGAGACTTGAACAGCAGAAACGTGAAGCTGAGGAGAGAAAAAGGCAACGAGAGGCCGAATTGGCGGCGATGGCTGAAGCTGAACGGGAAAGGCGCGAACAGGTCAATAGGCTAATCCGTCAGGGAATCGAGGAGATGGAACAGGAAGATTACATTCAGGCTCGCGGACGCTTCGATGATGCGATAAACCTCGACCCGAATAGCGCGGAAGCCCTGGCCCATAAGGCGGAATCATTCTACCGCGAAGATGAGACCAGCCAGAACAATATCAGCAAGGCAATCAGGTTCGCGAATGACGCTATCAAGCTTGATGAGAACCTCTGGATTCCCCACAATACCCTCGGGAAGGTATACTCGAGTCAAAAACAGTGGGAAAATGCCATCGAGTCCTACAAGAAGGCCGCTCGACTCAATCCGGAGGATAAAAATATCCTCTTTGAATTGGGCAAAGCCCAATATAGAATGGGAAAATTCGACGATGCCCGCCAGTCTTTTGAAGCGGCTATTCATAACGATCCCGGGTTTGTGAAGGCGTATATGAATCTCGGTTTTACCTACCGCCAGCTTTCCAGCCATAGCGCGGCACTCAACACCTTCAAAAAAGTGACATCCCTGGACCCTCAGAATGATCTTGCCTATGCGCAGACGGCGACCCTTCAGAGTTTGAGGGGGCTCGACCAGGAAGCGGCCAACAGTATGGCAAAGGCGGCCGAATTGGCACCTGAGAATGCCTCCTATTGGTCGCAGCTGGGGAATTTTCACTATCGCAACAGGGATTATGAAAAATCCTCCGAGGCTTATTCACGGGCCCTTCGAATTAAACCTGACGACGCGGCGACGAACTACAACCTCGCGAAGGTTCTGATAGATCAGGGGCGGGCGGAGGATGCCCTTACCCATGCGATCAAAGCGGTACAACTGGATTCTGATTCCGCCGACAACCTCTACATCCTGGGGAAGGCGAGTGAGGAGACCGGAAACACGGATGCGGCTGTTCAGGCTTATGAAAGGTCCCTGAAGGTTGATTCAAACTATCTCTCCTCTCTGGTCAATCTTGGAAAAATCTATGATGAACAAAGTTTCTACGACAAGGCACTGAAGGTGCTACTTCGGGCCTATGAGATAGCCCCGAATTCCCTGTCCGTGAACAACAACCTCGGGAATGCCTATCTTCATGCCGGGCTCTACAACGACAGCATAAAACATTACCTAATGGCAATTGCGCAGAAGCCCGGCGCTACCATGATGAGGTATCATCTTGCCATCGCCTACATAGAAACCCAGCAACGGAGTGAGGCGATAGAGATATTGTCCGAGCTGATAAAAATAGATCCGAACTACTGGGATGCCTATTACCGACTGGGAGAACTCATGTTCGCAGACGGGAACCCCGACCAGGCTCGGCAGGTTCTTGAAACACTGCTGGAAAAGAAGCCGGATTATGAGAAAAGGCCGCAAATCGAACAGATGCTGCGGTGAGGGACATTGAGTGTCTGAATTTATGGTCAGGTCACTTTAATTCTGTCCGACTTCAGCAATTCTCATGTTAGAAGTAGCACGGACTTCTAACATGAGAATCGCTGGTCCGACTTAGATTTTGTTTATTTAGGGCTTGCTGAATAACAGATAGGAATTTACATAATAAAGAATTAAGTGTAAAATTCCTCCTATGGAGTGCAAGGGAAAACGGGAAATCAATTAAAAACCCTTGCACCTGGGAGGTAAAATGTATCGCCAGGAAGATGCCCGGCAGTATGAGCTCGAAAACTTCTACCTGCCCTTCGGGGGCCATCTGGATAATGAAAATCGGTGGGTCAAACTCACAAAATTGATACCCTGGGAAGAGTTCGAAGAGGAATATTCACATCATTTTGCCGATGAGTGGAAAGGTGGAATACCGGCAAAACCTTTTCGAACAGCTCTCGGGGCTCTTCTGATTAAAGAAAAATTAAGAATAAGCGACCGGGAGACGGTAGACCAGATCCGGGAGAATCCCTATTTGCAATACATGATCGGGATGGAAGGGTACCGCAACGAAAAACCCTTTGATGCATCATTGATGGTGTACTTCCGAAAACGGATCACCGCAGATATGCTGATTAAAATAAATGACCGGATTCACAGGGAATATGTAAAAAAAAACGACATACAGAAGAACCGAAAGGGCCCGGGGAAGAAGAAATAAAAAACAAAGGCAAACTCCTGGTGGACGCGACCTGTACCCCCGCCGATATCCGCTACCCGACAGATCTGAGTCTGCTCAATGAGGCAAGAGAGAAAACCGAAGAAATCATTGATACGCTGCATCAAAGACACAAAGGTAAACGGCCTAAAGTGAGAACCTATCGAAAAAAGGCACGGAAAGATTATCTTGCAGTTGCAAAGAAGAGAAAACCTTCCGCAAAGAAGATAAGGCAGGCGATTCGTAAGCAGCTGCAGTATGTGAGACGTAATTTACAGCATATAGAGAACTTGTCGCGGGAAGGAAATGCAGGCGGTCACTCGGATTTAAGGATGTTGAATCGTCGAATGCATAAGAATCTCTTGGTGATCAAGGAGCTGTACCGGCAACAGAAGAAAATGTACGATGAGAAAACTCATCGGGTTGAACATCGCATTGTCAGTATCAGCCAACCTCATGTGAGGCCGATTGTGAGAGGCAAGGCGTCTGCCGATGTAGAGTTCGGAGCGAAAATCTCGGTAGCCCTGGTTGATGGATACACCTTTTTGGAGAAGCTTAGCTGGGAAGCGTACAATGAAGCCGGAGAATTGAAGGACCACATAGAGAACTACAAATCCAGATTTGGCCATTATCCGGAATCTGTTCATGTAGACCAAATCTACAGAAACCGGGAGAACAGACGATACTGCAAGGCGAGAGGAATAAAAATGTCCGGTCCGCCACTTGGGCGACGACCTAATGATCCATCTGAAAAAAGCAAAGTGAAGAAAGAAACCCGACAGTCGGAGATTGACCGGATACCGATAGAGGGAAAGTTTGGGAACGGAAAGCGTCGGTATGGAATGGACAATATCATGACAAAGTTACAGGAAACCAGTGAAACAACCATCGCAGCTGATGTCCTGATGTTGAATCTGGAGAAGCTCCTGAGAGAACTTCTTTTTGCCATTTTTTATCGCCTTATGAATTGGATAAAATATTTCCAGATAACTCCCTTCAGGCTAAAATTTCAGTAAAAAAAGGAAAACGGCAATTATTCAGCAAGCCCTATTTAAGATTTTTTTATTTAAATCCGGCCGACAGCTTTAAAAAGTTCGTTTCGGCTGAGGGCAAGCCAGATTGGACGGCCGTGGGGACATCGCGGTGTGGGGAGTTTCAGGGCCTGGATGGCCAGTTCTCCCGCGGAATAATGGTCGAGCACTTCTCCATCCTTTATCGCCGCCTTGCAGGCAAGATCTGCGAATAAATGTGTCTTGAATGACTCGGCCGATGTAAGTTGTTCTCTGATGGACATGATAATCTCATGCTCCAATCCTGCGAAACGTACCGGTAAATGGGTGATCAGCCAGTTGCCCCGGCTCTGTTTCTTGAGGGTGATACCGACTTCATTAAAATCTTCAAGCCGTGATTCGAGTAGATTTTCCTCATCCGATTCGATTTCAAAGGCGAAGGGGACCAGCAACTGCTGGACATTCCGCGGTCCCTCGGCAAGTTTGTTGAAAATGATTCTTTCATGGGCTGCATGTTGATCAATAAGGTAGATCTGTTCTTTTTTTTGTACAATTAAAAAAAGATCGAACACCTGGCCGATGAATTGTATTTCTTCCTCCGCCTCGTTTTCCTTTTCCATCGCCGGGGGAATGTGAGGTGATCGGGGAAACGCGGCCGCCCGGGAAGGGGATGGCGCCGTTTCACGGGCGAAACTTTTCCAAGCGTCGAGATTCTCCCGGTTCGGAGTCTTGAAATCGGCATATTCAAGGCTGTGGTTTTCCGCGGGGGGCACCCACTCCGGGGCTTGTCCGTATTCCCGATTGAGGTGTTCCTTGAGTGAATGGACGACCTGATGGTGTATTTCGGGGAGGTTTTTTATCTTGACCTCTCGTTTTGCCGGATGAATATTGAAGTCCACCAGCTCTGGATCTATATCGAGAAACAGAAAGGCCATCGGAAAGGACCCCCCGGGGAGCAGGTCTTCATAGGCATGCTGAATCGCCTGGAGGAGGGCATATTCCTGAATTCGGCGTTTGTTGACATAGACATGTATGAGACGCCGGTCACGACGAAACCGTGAAGGACTCGACAGAACGGAGTGGAAGCGAAACCGCCCCGCCGTGCTTTCCACTTCACTGAGAAAATCCTCCGAAAGCTGCTCCTGAAATGCCTGGAGGACCCTGTTTTTCTGATTGGTCGGGGGAAAATAGAGTTTCAGCTGTCCGTCGACGAAGAAACGGAACTCTATCTCGGGGAAGGGAATCGCCTTTTCCAGAAATGTCCGTTTGCAGGCGGTTCCCTCCGCGCCGGTACTTTTGAGGAACTTTTTTCGTCCCGGCATGGAATAAAAAAGATCGGCCACGTCGATAACCGTGCCTCGGCCGCCGGAAGACAGCTCGATTCTCAGGGGTGAGCCGTTGCGTACCTCGAGGGTGTGGGCTGAGGATCCCTCCACCGCGCTGGTGATGGTGAGTTTCGCGCAGGCGGCGATACTGGCCAGTGCTTCTCCGCGAAATCCAAGGGTGTGCAATTTATAGATATCTTCGGCATTGCTGATCTTGCTGGTGGAATGGGGGAGAAAACAGAGTTCCAAATCCTCCCGCGTCATACCGGACCCATCGTCGATCAGGCGGATACGTTTAAGACCACCATGTTCAATATGCAGATCAATTGTCCCGGCGCCCGCGTCGATTGCGTTGTCCATGAGTTCACGGACCACGGAAAAAGGACGATCAATCACCTCACCCGCGGCGATCTTGCGTGCAACCGTATCCCGGAGGATCTGAATCCTCCGGGATAGGTGATTATTTTTATTCATGGGAAAAAGGTACTAAAAGTGCACCCTTGTTTCAATAGTAATATTGGGAACAATTTCCGGATTGCCGTGGGAATCGTATTTGTACGTTCCATCCTCATACTGCTCAACAGCGGTGCTGATAACAGCGGCGATATCCAGAGACGGTGCGACGGGGTATACGAGTTCTCCCTTCACCGATGTATAGGCGTCGAACAGGGACAGTTCATCGCTTTTGAAAGCGGGTATGAAATTGGTCCTGGAATATTCGACACCCCCATAGACTTTGGTTACCTTAGCGACCTTCGGAAGGAGGTATACCGATAGGGTGAATTCGTCGTTAAAGGACGTTGGGTCCGACAATTCCTCGAAAGAACGCCATGGCCACATATATCCTGCTTGAATATCCACCAGATCCAGAAGTACCGTATGGGCGCCTCCGAAGATTCCCATGACCGTCTGGTCGTAATCATTCGACCCGCTCCCGTCGGATTCTTCGAGAAAGGTGAGATAATCCAGGGTGTTCCGTACAAGAGTCCCCCGAATACGTTCATAGGTGGTGCCGAAAAAGGTCGGTCGGAAGATTCCATCGTAATACCGAAATTCGAGGTTGTAATCGACGAACAACAGGTTACCGAAAAACCCCGCGGTCAGTCCGTAGTTGCGGAAGGACTCTAGGAAAGAATCGGCCTCGGAATTGTAGACTATGTCGAACTCCAGATTCCCATTACGCTCCGGTACCATAACCGTGGCATCGGCAAAGGGAATAATCGAAAGTACGTCGTTTTCCACTATAGGCAGTTCCATATCCGCCCCCAGGGCGTAGAAGCTCATGGAATCCAACGCGCGGATGTCTTCAGTATCGGGATCGGTGGCATCGGTATTCGCCTTGGAAAGGGGGTCAATGTCGACAATAGAGGTGAAGCCGATGGCGAACTTTCCAATTGGACGAAAATAGATACGACCACCGAAGATTTCCGGTTTGGCGACATCGTTGACCACACCCTCAAAGCCGCTTTTCTTCCCATCGATTCCGAGGTTGACTCCCACCCGGCGAACCGCGGGAAAGTCCAGGTCATTGGCAAAGTTCTTCATGATCGTACCGTGGCCGACCGTCATATTGTGGAGGTTGCCGAGTTTGAGGAAAAAGGGGTCCCGCTGCTCTCCCCATTCGAGATATCGAATTTTGAGCGAGAGGTCTGTCAGGGTATCCTGCAGGGCCTCCCATGGTTCAGCCTGCCAGTCATAATCGGTTCCGAAGGACCACTCGTCATTGCCCTCCGGGGCATACCACTGGTCGTGGTCGAATACATCATCTTTGTACACAAAGGGGAGGTAGAGACCCACTTTGAGTTTTCCCACTTCAAACCTGGGCATGATCACGGCTTTCGACCAGGTATCACCGGAGATGGTAATGGTTCCGATTTCAAAACCCACTATCTCGCCAAGGGCTCTGGCAAGAGCGCTTTCCCGGCCTTCATCCCTTCCTCCCCCGGCTTCTCCCGTGGTATCGCCGCTCGTGGAAGCGCCTGTGGTTGCGCCTGTGGTTGCGCCGGCGGTCGAGGCCTCACCGGTTCCTTCATCCGTGGTTCCGCCCTCTGTCGTCTCTTCACCTTCACTCGTTTGATCGCCGGGTTCTTCTTCTCCGTCAATATCATCTTCCCCGTCATCGGCAGCTACTATCTCGTGACCGGGTACTGTCGCCGGGTCGAGTTCTTGGAATTGCATATCTTGAAGAAGGGACTGAATCTGTTCCTGGGATAGCCGTATCGCCTCGAAAGCGGCGGCCAGGGCGTCGGCAGCCATGCCCTCGGACAGGGTCAGTGATTCTCCGGTGGCGTTTTTTACAAACTCAACCACCCCCTGATTGACAAAGGCCTGCTCGGAAGAGCCGGGCACGGCCCATATTCCGAAATCGGTTCCCCTTACTCCGCAGACCGCGGAGGGAGTCGCTATCTGATAGCGATTGCCCATTCCCGCGCTGGCGGCGATAGCCCTGATTTTGCCCGCTGCCAGACTGAATCTGTTTGAGCTCCGGGGTGAACTCTGCAGTTCATCCACGGTGAACACGGTGTTTTCGGAGAGTTTCACGATCGAGCCGTTGGGCTCTAGTTGAAGCTCGGCAATAGTTCTGTTGGTGCGAACAGTATCACCTGCCCGGAGTTCCATACCGAAATAGACGGGAATCGGCTGATTTGCAGTGTTCATCACCTCCAGCTGCGTATCATCCTCATAGTAGGCAAGGATCGCAGCGGGATCGGTATTCTGGGCCCCCGCCCATATTGGTATAAGGACCAGTATCGTCAGTATTATAGTAAATCGTCTCATTCAGTTCCTCCTTGTGCCCTACATGCTTATAGAGCTGGAAAGTTTGGCTGTCGTCTCCCAACTGCCGTCGGCCGGCACGTAGCGCAGGGTATAGCCAAAAGTAATAATTGCCGGACCTGTTTTATAATTCAGATTCGCGAGTATCAGAGCATCTTCAGGATCGATAAGCTCCTCGAAAGAATCGATATAACGCTTGTCGTAGGTAACGTCGAAGAAGATTCCGGGAAGCAGCCCCTCGCCAACTACCAGGGTTGACCTCAAGTGGGGAAGGGTGCTCGGTTGGGTGCCGTCGGGAGCAAAAGCCCCGTCCAGGCTTGTTTTGAAGACCAGCGTGTCGGTGAGCAGATTGAAGCCCAGCATTGCCTGCCAACCGGAATAACCTGCAATCGAGTCTTCGCCGCTGTAGATGAGGTACTTATCCTCTCGAAAGAGATCGTAAGCCCCATCGAAGTAGAAGGGTACGAAATTGTCTCCCAGAAAAAGGGAGTTCACCCCGTAGTCGATGAACTTGAGGGCTTTACCCCCGACACCGACCAGAAGGCCGGAGTTTATTTCATCATTCCCCGGTTGGAAAGACGCGTCCCCGTACAGGGCTATGGTGAAGGCGTCCCCGGTCAGCAGGGGCTGGATGAAGTCCATGCTGAACATGCCGACGGTATCTACGTCTTCGGTGGTCCGGGTAAATTCATAGAGCGCGTCTGGCTGGGTGTCCGCGGCGTAGGTTGCTCCGATTTGTAGATTTTCCAGTAGCGGGAGTCCCGTGGTGATAAGGGGCCGCACGTAGAGGCGGGTACCCAGAACGTCGAAGGCGGCGAGGTTACCCACAAAGCTCTCCATTCCGACGAAGGGAAAATCAAAAAGACTGCCGTCCATGTCCAGGGCAAGTCCGATGATTCTCTGTTCCGGCAGGAACAGCATGTTGGAATAGTTGGCCATCATGAATCCGGTACCGAGGGTCCCGTCGTTGATCGACCCTATCTTCGCGTAGAGGGGATCCCCTTTGTAGCCGTACCTCACATAACGGAAAAGGGGAAGGTAAAGATCCAGGAAGGATTGGTTTCCCTCGGGCACCCAATCCTCCTCGCGGAGTTCAAAGGAACTTTCACCTTCGTCGTCGACAAAACGGTAGTTGAACTCTAGGGCAAGTCCCACACCGATCTTTCCGAAGATAAACTCCGGGTACAGTGAAAGGCTTTGATAGGTTACGGGATCGGTGCTTCCTTCCTCGTTGAAGGTCTGTGCCCCGAGCTCGATCGTCATAGCGAAGTCCATTCCTCCTTCCTGATCATCCTGCTCCTGGGCGGAGAGGGAAAATACCAGTAGAAAGCAGAGAAAAAATAGAAAAAATTCACGATATTTCAATCCCATAACACACTCCTTTTTTCACTTTAATCTAGAATATAGTACAAAAATTCAAAAAACACATTCTCTCTCTTAAATATTGACACTATAACATAGTCGATATTTCTGTGCCATTAGTTTCTCCGTATCAGAACTGCAGCTCCATCTCCGCGCCGAATTCTATCGCCAGGCTGTTCCTGATGAGCATTTCTCCTGTTGAAGGGCTGTCGACCCGTTCATAGCCGATCCGCCCGAAGACTTTAAAGAAACCCGTTTTCGGAATACGAAGTTCGCTGGTGTGGACAAAAACCAGGGAAAAATCCGTTCCTCCAGGGGAAGTTCCTTCATTTCCGGAAAAATTGACCTCTTCTCTGTGATGGAGATACTGCCGATCCGCATTAAGGCGTTCCCGGAAGGGAAAATCCCAATCCACCGGCCGCTGCCGCTCCCAGAAAAGCTGAGAGGTGAAGATCCGTTCCTCCTCCCACAGGTCGAGATCCAACCTGTTCTCCATCCCAATGCTGCTCTTTTCGGAGATTGTGAGCTCAAGGATCTGACCAATATCGATACCGTGGCTTTCTTCCGCTTCGCTGTTGCTCAAAGGAACTGTTCCCCTATATCCGAGGCTGTGTCCTATCTCTTCGGTTCGGTACCATTGGAAAAAGGGATAGCGACCAAGCTTGCCAAAGAGGTTGACCGCTGTAGCCCGGTAATCCCCAGAAAGACTAAGGGTATCCGTAATGCTGTCGAAATCCCTGGTTGTTGTCCTCGTTGCTCCCGCCGAAAGACGGTTCGGCATCACCAGGTTGAGAAGACGGGAGCCTGGCTGATTTCGATAGACGAGGGAGACCTCCGCCGAATAGGAAGCTGAGATACTGTCCGTGCTTGTGCGTATGAAATCATCCCTCAGCCCATTGTTCCAGAACTCGACGAGGGGAAGAGTTGTCCATAGCAGGGGGTACTCAGGTATCCGCCGAAACAGTTCCTCAAGATCTCCGCAAAACCCCGAATTCCGATCAAAACTGTCCCTTCCATGGGTCGAGCGGGTATAGCTCATGGAAAGACTCCCCAGCTTCTTGTATCCGGCCGGTGGTTCCGCGGCCAGGCTGAGGTTCCAGCTTCCGGCGGTGGTAAGACTGAAGGGTTCTTCCCCGTGATGGGTGACACTTGAAATATCGGGGGTGAAGGTCAGGTAAAAAAGGTCTTCCCGGTAGTGAAGGTCGAGCCGATGAACAGTGCTTCGCCGGTTCTCCCCCCGGGTATCCACCGGCAGCAGGAGGGTGGAGAATCGGCTGAATCGCCTGGAGAGGTCCCCGTCCAACGGGCTTTCTTCCTCTGTTTCGCTTCCGAAATCTCCCGTGAGGGAGAGGGCCCACTTTTTCCCCTGATCGGTGTCGGCGGAAACATTCCACTCCCGGCGGAGTGTATCGCCGCTCCAGTCGATTTCTCCGTTGACCCGGATTGATACCACTTCGGGGAACTGAAGCAGAAAGGAGCTCTCCCTGGCTGCATCTATGGAGTCCACCCTGTGATTCTCAAAATATCGGTCTTCCAGGCGGATATGATTGTCAAAGAGTGGAACGAGTAATCGGTATCCCCCCGAGGGGAGATATTTTCCGTCTTTAAGGCTTCCGCCGTATTCGAGGTTTACCCGGGAATCCAACACGGAAAAAACAAGGTCGTTGGTGTGGGAAAAATTTTCCTCCGGTGTGGCGGACAAGCCGCCTCCATAGCCGTCCTGTCTTCCGTACACAACTTGCTGGAAAGAGATATCATGTACCACCGCCCGTCCGGCGAGGCGGAGGATCGGTTCCGGGTGTCGGTAGCTGAATTCCGTCCTGCCTCCCGTGCCGAATTCGATGAGAGGATCGTGCAGGTAGATTTCATCCAGCTCGATTTCTCCGGCACCGGCGGATGAGGCATCTCCGGCGAGCACAAGTCGGTTCACCCCTCGGGCATTCCTGTTTTTGTCCAGTTCCTCAGTGCTGCTCACGTCGGACCCGCTGAGCTCACTGTCCCCGAAGGTGATTCGACCCTGGTTCGAATCGGCGTCCAGGTGCCAGGTGTATCGACGCCATTCGGTATGGGCGGGCGGAGAGAACTCCACTGCCATTCCTTCCCCATCGGGGTTTCTCATTAACAGGGTCATTGTATCGGGAGGGTTTGATCCTGTTTTCATAAAGAAAGAGAGGGCCTCGTACTGTCCGATCTCCGTGGGCGTGAGGAATCCCTCCGCGCTCCAGCTGTCTCCGGAACCGTTGGTGATGTCCCAGGCTATCCGGAGAACCCTGGTATCGAATACGGAATCCCCATTCAGCACCTCCGCTTCATTTCCGGACATGAGGCTCTGATAATCCGGGCTTCCCGGATCGAGGCTGCGGGTATAAATATCGAGGGTGGTGCTGTCAGTCCCGGGAGTCCCCGAAAACGGGGTTCCCTGGAGATCGATGTCGGCTACCAGCAGACGTCCCTCCGACCCGTCCGTACCGCTGGATTCAACAAGGACTATATCAAGAGCGGTAGCGGCGGTGAGTTTTTCCCGGTCTTCGGAACTGAGGGGGATTGTGATGCGACGCCAGCTTTCCGACGGGATTGGATCGGGATCGTTTTCTCCGAGGTGGTACCCCGATATTACCACAGGGGCGGGAAGAGGAGCCGAGGAGCCGAGGGAGCCGTCCAGAACGCCGTTTCCATCGAGATCTTCGGTATTTACCCTGCTGTCTCCAGGTGACCACACCAGTGCGGGGCTGACGGGCAGGGAAGGTCCGGAGTCCGGGTTGAAGGTGAAACCGCCGTCATAGGGAGAATCCTCCTCATCGAGGATACCATCGCCGTCGAGGTCTTCCGCCAGGCGTCCGATTACGAAGTGAAGTTCCAGGTCGCCCGTTGGGCTTAAGCCTGCTTGTCCGGTATGTTTTACCAGGAGGGAGATCGCCCTGAGTGAGGACAGATCAAGGCCTCCGTTGCCATCCGCCAGGGGAATCCTTCCGGACACCCATTCCGAGTTGTCGAGTTCGAAATCCAGTACCATCGCGTCCCCGTCGGTTTCATTACCCGTCGCAACGGGATAGGGACCGGTTCTGTTGTCGTCGTCACTCTCATCGTAGGGGTATAACTTATCCGCCGGGAGGTTTACATCGTAATTTTGAAGGGTGTAGCCTCCGGCGAAGGAGTAGGTGTAGTAATCCCGGTAGTACAGCTTTCCGCGATTTGCGTGGAGAAGGTTTAGGGCTGCTGCCGTGGACCCACCTGGGTATTGCCCCGAAGTAAGGGGAGCCCCGGGATAGAGGTTCTCAGGCCCCGGTACGATGGGAAAGGCCGAATCATCCATCCCGAAGAGCCTGAGACGACCGGTGGTGTTGGGGCTGGAGAGGTTCACCCCTCCCTCAATACGAAGGGAGAGTTTTTCCGACTGATAATCGACGCCTCCGACGGCTAGAACGGTACCTTTGGCCTGGCCTGCTTCGGTAATGTAGGCATTCGGGTCGGCGTTCCATCGCAGGCCCATGTTAAGGTCAGATGTCCATGCCTCATTGAAGCGAAAGGTATTGACCGAAGCGGCAAAGATATCACCTCCGACGGCACGGGCGGAGCTGCTCCGATAGGTGATATCGATTCGTTCTCCCGAGGCGGGAGGTAGAAAGAAGAGAATCTCTCCGTTGTCCGGGTTAAACGTAAAATTTTCGGTGGGAACTCCGTTTCTCAGTACCTCGATGGAGCCTTCCAGGGCTTCCGGTCCGAGATTGTAGCCGGTGCTTGGAGTCAGTCTTTCTAGGCGGAGCTCCTGATCCGGTGTGAAGCTTGATCCAGGGGCATAGGGTCCGTAGAACTCGGCGGCATCGGAGAAGACGTCCGTCAATGAAAGAAGGGGATATCTTGCCGCATGGTCCCTCACCGATGTGGCTTCCGGGGCAATCCTGAAAACAGATTCTTCCAGTATGCTCACCATCTCCAGGGGCATTCCTTGTTCACTGTTCCGGGGGCTGAGGTAGAGATTTGTTCTGCCTCCCGGCAGGGAAGACGCCGAGTAGGCCCCCTGGAGCTCGAAGGGGCTCCATCGCCCCGGGCTGAAGGGAAGAAGGGCTGTTTTTCCTCCAATGTTTCGTTCCAGCGAGGATAGATCGATTCCCAGGTAGTCGTCGGCGTTAAAATCAAAATCCACCGGATCAGCCGCCAGATCGAGTCGGGAGGACTTCCCCGTCCCACTTACCCCACATAGTGCGTCGGTTCCAAGGCCGGCATCGCCCACCGAAAGCCCTGGAAGATCACCCGAAGTATAGTGCACCACCAGGTCTCCGGTCGCGGCTTCCCTAAGATACACCAGTCCGTCGGCCCCTGAAGCGACAATCTCGTCGGATTCGAGCCGTCGGTATCTGCGTCCTTCAGAATCCAGGTACCCGCCGCTATCGTCTTGCAGGTAGACCTCGAGGTTCGAGACACCTCTGTCCGGAAGAATAAAAAAGCGTCCGTCGATATACCCGTCCACGGGGATGACTTCCTCCTCCAGGAGGTTCTTTCCCCTGAAGTGTAGCTCTTCGGAGCGTGCCGGGTCGTAGCGCAGGGCGATGTGGTGCTCCGTGGATTCTGTTTTCAGACGGGAATACCCGCCGAAGGATTTGGAAGAGGCGGCGGGAATGCTGAGGGGACCCAGATCACCGTATCCGATATCGGTATTGCCGAAGCGGAGTTCCCGCAGGACATCCCCCTCTTTCCCGTAGTAGCCGAAGAGAAAAGTCTCCAGGGTCTGCTCCTCCGTGAGGGAGGTTTCGAAAAAATATCGGTCCCTGAACCAAAGGGAAATGTTGAGTTGTGGAATCTGCTTGAAAAAATAACCATCCGTAAAATCGGGAAGTACCGAGGGCTGAACACCCCTCACCGCGCTTCCCCAGGTAAATCCGAAGCCCCCTGACAGCTGTGCCCTCCAGCTTCCCTGGATAAAAAAGTCGACCTCCGCATCCTTAAGCTCCTCCTCAAAGAGAGCCGTGGGGGCTTCCTCCGATGGAAGGGGAACCTCTCGGGGAATGATCAGGGCCCCTGGGATGAGAAAAAAAAGGAATATGAGAAAAGAAGTTGAAAACTTACGGCTGAACATCGTATAATTATTTTATACACAAGGTATCGTGTAAATCATTTTTTTGATTAATTATCGAAATATGGATAACGAAAACGAAAAAACAAGGGGATTTATAAGGCATCTGCTGGATAATCCCGCGTTAAGGAATCAAACACCCCTTCAGAAGGAAGAGCAAATCATAGCTTTTCTGGATGTGAACGAGAAACAACTGTATCCCACCCTCGCTTCTCCGGCTTTTTTCCCGGACAAGAGCTGGCAGCAGATACGGGTGATTCTGATTCAGGAGCTACTGAAGGTTACCGATGAATCTCTCCATGCCTACATGAAGAGATTTGTGTTTGAACAGCTGGACCTCGCTTTTACCGCTTTTCTGGGCCTGTCGAAGGTCCCTCAGGAGGAGATGAAGACCCGTCTTTTGAATTTGATAGGTGAGATCACCCACAAGGCGGCGGGCAGGCGTGCCCTCACCGGGAGCTTCAACGCCCTGGCCTTCAAACTGCCGGAGAAGTATATCGAGGTGATCTTTAACAGCAGGAATTATGTGAGGTTCGAGCTTGAGAAGGTCCAGCGTCTTCAGATGAGCAAGGAAGAGGTGAAAAACCTGGTCAAGACTTCGCTTCTCTTGAGGCCGTCGGTGTACATACTTAATCCAGACGGCCCCGCCGGAGGACCACAATCCACGATTCGGGGAACGGTACAGCGACACGCCGCCAATACGGTGGCGGAAAAACTCCAGAAGAAACTGCCCAACTATCCCATGCCGGTGATCAAGAGCGGTATTGAGAGCAACCTCTCTTTCCTTGAGAACAAAGATCTCCTGACCACCGCTCGCCTGACAACCCTGTTCAGTCACATGGCACGGGAGTACAAACCGAACATGACAGTAGACCGCGGGGCTTCATCTCCGGAGAAAAGCTGGTTCAGTATCGCCAGGCGCAACTATCGCTACTTCGGCTACGATATCAAAATGCTGGACGAACTCTACAAGATTGCAGCCGAGAACGGATGGTAGGTTAACATGCAAGGAAAGATAAGAAATTTTTTTGAGTCGGTAGTAATTCTCGCTATTATACTGGTGCTCATCCAGACTTTCTTCGAGGACCTTGCCCTGGTGCTCGGTTGGAGCTGGAACGTGAGGAGGGGCTTTGCCGTAGCCGGTTTTGCCTTCGATCTTTTTTTTACGATTGAATTTCTCATCAGGTTTTTTTCGGCCCTTTCGTGCGGTCAGGGGAAGGAGTATTTCCTGCACAGGAAGGGGTGGATCGATTTCTTCGCCTCCATACCTCTGCTCCTGTTCAACAGCGGACCGATGATGCTCGCCCTTGCCATAGGTGGAGGGGCGGCGGCCGGACTTGGAGGGGTCTTCAACATCCTGAAGATAGCCAAGGCGGTGAGGATTGCGAGAATTCTGCGCCTCCTGCGGGTACTGAAGATCTTCAAGCAGATTAAAAACACCGATTCGATAATGGCCCAGAGGCATGTATCGCTGATTACCACCCTGGTTATTACCGTGACCGTGGCAACTATCTTCGGTGTCGGTTTTTTTCAGCAGGTCTTCTCCAGTACTACGGGGACCACAGGGGTCTTCGACAGAATGGAAAAGGTCATACTGAATGAGGTGAGCGAGACCGGAATCGGATCAATGGAGAAGGCTGCCGAAAGGCTGCCGACACTCCTTATCGTGAAAAAGGGTGGCGAGACGATCTATACGCGATATGAGAATGAATACTACCGTGAATACTTCGGTCCTATGGATTATCGCTATCAGCAGGAGGGGGGGTACGGTTTTTTTCTCTCCGCGAAACCTGTGATGGAGGACCAGGCGGGCAGGAGTCTCACCTTTTTCATTTTAATTGTGCTGATGGTGTTGAGTCTGCTTTTCTATTATAGTCCCCATTTTGCCCTTACCGTAAGCGATCCGATTTATGTGATGCAGAGAGGTCTGAATGAAGAAGGCTACAACCTTGAGGTGAATATCCCCCGGCGTTACAGGGACGAAGGGGTATTTCGAATGGCCGACGCTTACAACAGAGAGTACCTGCCCATGAAGGAACGACAGAGACAGGAGGATCCCTCGCCCCAGAGTGATCTTTCTATGGACGCGATTGGGGATATTTTTAAATAATCTAGGTGTTCTCAGGGCCTTCAGGAAACGAAAACAACAAAAGAGAAGGGTTATTCATGGTAGTGAGTCTGATACAGTTTATTATACATCTTCCCGACGCGACGAATCTGAAGGAGAAGCGGCGTACCGTGCAGTCCCTGAAAAGGCGTCTCCAGGTTAAATTCAAGCTTTCCGTTGCTGAAGTGGACCTCCACGAATCCTATACCTACGCCCAGATCGGGGCGGCCCTGGTGAGCAATTCAAAGAAGTACGGCGACGGGGTGATACAAAAGGTGATCACCTTCACCGAGCAGGAGATTCCCGGTCGGATACAAGACGTGCAAACCCACACCGAATACTACGATTGAGAGCGGGAAATCCATGAACCAGGGGGAATCCGTTTCTGGATGCAGAGGCAAGGAACCGCGGGTCTATTCATTGATCTCCATTGGTTGGTCCTCCGGAAAGATGTAAAGCTCCCCTATTTTGTGGGTGTGGTGCATCGAAAACTTCTGTTTCATCTCACCTTCGGCGTTCAGACTCAGTTCTAAATAGTGATGAATCGGTGTAAATCCTTCGGATTCTATTCTCACCTCAAAGGAAAAATCTCTTTTTTTCCCTTCTCTCTCAGCCTTGATGGGTTGTGGGAGAAAGGTGAAGTTTCCCCTGGTGCTTTCCACCACAAAATAGGGATTCTGCCATGTGTAATCGATCATCGGCGCGGGCTTCTCGTTCTGCAGCAGTGCAACATGGATATTCTTCATTGGTTCAAAGGTTGTACCGTGGAGGATTCTACCGATGATGGCGGGGAAGTTGAATACGGGGCCGTCCGACAGGGTACTGTCGGTGTCATCAGGGGCTTGAAGATAATAGGGGCGCTTTCGCGTTTCGATTTTGTGGATTCCTTCGTTAATGAGCGCGACAATATCGGCACGTTTTTGAACATGGATCTGGTATTCAGTCTCAAAATGGGCCAGCCCCCGGCCGGAGATGAGGTATTCGGGTTTGATCCGATTGAGCACATAGCAAACAACATCAAGCCGGCACTGGTAACAAGCCGAAAGAGAAAAGCCAGTCCTTACCCTTTCATCGAAAATCTCCATCACCATATTGAAGACAAGATCTTCCATCATGTTGTGGACTTGCATTGGCTACTCCTTTCATGTCTGCGGAGGCGTAAAGGGCCTTTTGCCCTCAGAATTCTTGTTTGGTAAGGCTTACCACCTCTTTAATCGCCGCGGCACATTCAAAAAAATCAACCAGGGTGTCCCTGAGACTGGCGTAGTTGAGACCGGTGAAGTAAATCTTGCTGAAAAGAGTGATACTCAATGCGTGCTCGTCGGCGTATGAATTCAAATAACAGCCGAACTCAAAGCAGGATTCCATGATTTCGGACATCTTCTGCTGGAGAAACCCCTTCAGCTGGGAGCTGAAGGTAAAGTTGTAGGCGAGTTCCAGGAAACGGTTCTCCCTCTCTATAAAAAACATCCCCTGAAATCCGCCGGAAGAGATAAACGCTGCACTGTAGCTTTCGTCCAGTTTCTCTTCGTCAAAAAGATCGTACCCGAGCTCACGGAAAAGAATATGAGCCCTGCGAATTCTCTCTTTCATTATTTTGGAATACTTCATCTATTCATATCCTTACTTCCCACAATACGTGAGTATTTTTATTCTTGCAAGTCATTTTGGCCCTTCTTTCCGCCTTCTTCACGGACTTCGTCCCGTTCTTTTTCCCCATAGCCGAGGGCTTTGTAGATATGTTCCCGGGTAAACCTGTCAATGTGGGAGAAATTTTCCACTAGAGGTTTGATCTTTGCCCTTATATTGGTCTGATCATAGGGACAGGGGGCTTTTGCTACGGGGAGGTCGATTTCCCGGACAAGATGGTCGAGAACGGTTTCGTGGACCTCGCACATCGGACGAATCACCCGGAGTTTTCCGGAAAAAAATTCCTGTACCGGCCGCATCGAGGCAAACTCACCCCTGAAACAGAGATTGATAAAAGCGGTCTCCACGATATCGTCAAGATGGTGTCCCATGGCGATGATATCGATGTTCTGATCCCGGGCGTATTCGAAGAGGATCCTCCTACGGTTTCGTGAGCAGAGATAGCAGTTGAATTTACCCTGGAAAGATTCGGGAAACATATGGGCTTTTACCGAAAAAAAGGGAATTCGGAGCACCTCAAAAAAACTGCGAAGGGTATCGATCTGATCATCCCCAAGGGGATGCTCCTTCCATTCGATATGGAGGGCCTGGAGATGATAGTCGATCGGCAGCCAGATTTTTCTCAAGGCCAGGGCGAGGCTCAGGGCGAGGGAGTCCTTTCCCCCTGAAACGGAGAGAAGGACTCTGTCCTTTTCACGTATCATGTTGTGTCTGTTGATACCCCTTCCGGTCTGCTTCACGAATCGTCTCACCCAGGGGGGAATCGAACCTTCCATAAGGTCAGCCGTTTTTATCATGATAGCAACTGCTCAGGATCACCGACTCGTCCGATAATATCGGCGGGAAGAAATACGCGTATTCTTCGAAGAGAACTGGTGAAGCCTTCAACCACGGGTCCGCTGAATACCGAACCGGATTCCGTGAAGGGGACGCAGCCTTCGGAAGTTAGAATGGGCAGGTCGATTTCAAAGGAAATGGGTTCCGGAATATCGATCACTACCTCGTGGGGTTCTACGGTGCGCTGAAGTTGCCCACTGAAGCGTGTCGCGAGTTCCTCCTGGCGGGTAAACCGGTATTCCAGGTTGGTGAGTTTCCGATGGACCCCGTTGTGGGGATCGAAGGGTGTTTCATAGGCCGTTTTATAGAATTGACGACGCATTACCATGGGGATCAGTGAAAGCGGTTTGAAATCAAGGGCACTGAAGTTTCGGTAAAACTCTTCATCATCCAGCCGGTAGAGCTGTTCGGCGGTAATTATGCCGGCCTGCATTCCGAGGAAAATCCCCTGCTTGATCATCGCGGTGGCGATTCGCACGACACGATGCCAGTAGACGGTTCGGTACATCTGGTATTTTGAAAAAAGCAGGTTCTCCACAGCCGTGACGGCATCCGCTTCTAGGGCTATCCCATGGTCGGCGTGGGGATGGAGCTTGTTGAGTATATACTCCGCGTCCTGGATTCCGTAGGGGACTCCGCAAAAATAGGCATCCCTGTTGAGATAATCCAATTTGTCGGGGTCCAGTACTCCGGAGAGAAGCTTCCGGTAAAAGGGGACTTCTTCACGGTCCTCCCTTCGGTCACCGAGGGGCATCTTTTCATCCACGATCCGGGCAACCGTGGAAGGGTCGACTCCGATCCACTCCTTCAGTGCCGTAGACAGTGGGGCTTCCATTATTCTCTCCGCGGTGAGTTGTTCATGGTCCTTCAGGGGGAGTTCCTTAAAGGAATGGGCGAAGGGAAAGTGTCCCAGATCATGGAGTAATGCCGCCGAGAGGAAGGCCATAGCGCCTTCCCTCGTCAGGGGTATTTCTTCATCCCCCTCAAGCAGGGTCATCAAAAGCTTACGGGCAAGGTGGAACACCCCGAGACTGTGGTTTAACCTCGTATGCACCGCCCCCGGGTAGACATGAAAAGCGGGGCCGAGCTGTTTAATGCGTCCGAGTTTCTGAAAAGGCTCCAGGGAGATAAGCTGTTTCAAACCAGGGGTGAGATAAATATTCTGCCAGAGCGGGTCCCTTACGGGTTCTGTGAAAGTGTGAAGGAGATGTCCGGTCAATCCGCCATACATTGTAAACTTCCCTGATGTTACTAATTTGTTTGCACAGTGTAACGACTGCAAACACCATTGTCCATCATGGAGAGAAGGGAGTTTGACAAAACCCCGTAGTTCATGTACGAAGTAGGAAGAGGAATTTTTATGTCCGTAAGATATGTTATTTTTCTCCTTATCCTTTTACAGCTGAATGTTGCCTCCTGCCGGGAGGAGAAGCCGGTAGGTCCTCCCG
>CAZJIN010000002.1:0-24156 GCA_964545955.1 uncultured Sediminispirochaeta sp. | reverse complement strand
TGCTTCCGGATATCGTGACGTTACCTCTTCAATGAGGGGATGTTCAATCTCAATGTACCAGCCATAGCGGCTGTTGTATCCGATATCTATGACCCTTCCCTGGAAAGTGGAGACGACATTGCCGGGGGGATTTCCCTCCCGGATAATCTCTCCGGCGTGGTTCACATAGGCGATATTGCTGACGTTGATGATATCCACTGCAAAGTGGGGAGTCACACCGCCGGTGCCGACCGGGTCCATCCGCCGGGTCATGTAACCATCGGTGATACGAAAGCCGCGGCCGTCGTTTCCCTCCGCATCGAGTTTCACGGGGTAGAGCATTTTTTCAAAGGCAGGTTTGAACCGGGCCAGGGGAATTACCGATTGCCTGTCCGTGGCGAGAAATATGCGGGCCTGATATTCCTCAGTGGGGAGGCGGGTCATTTCATAGAAAATCTCGCTGTAGTTGCTCGCCTCCCGGATATTTCCGGCGATCAACTTGTACGCCTCCCTCCGCGCGGGCAGATATCCCGCCAGTTCTTCTCCCATTCGCATCACAGAGACATAGGCATTTTGACGGTCAAAGGCGAAATTTTTTCGATTCTCATGAATGTTGTTTATGAGGTCCGAGATTTCATCCTCCGTGTCGGTGATGAAGTCCTGGACCTGGTGGTCCACCTGTAAGGTATATTCATGGAGGGAGGTGTTCATTCTTCGTTCGAGGTTTCTCACCCTCAACACATGGACTCCCAGAAGGAGTATGATCCCCAGAGCCATCGCGGTGATCGTGTAGCCCACGGAGTGACGCGCGAAGGAACGGGTAGCCCGACTGATAATACCGGTGCGTTCCAGTTCATTGTCTGAAGGGAGGTCGATGGACAGGTTGGCGGGAGCCTTTGCGGCGGTTTCGGTAAAAAAGGCGCCCCCCCGGGACTCAAGTTCGAGGAGGATCTCTATTCGCCGCAGAAAGTCATCTACCTGGGGCCGGATTGAGGTATACGGTACAGCGTGGTTGTAATGCTCGAGGGCGGCGATAAACCAATATTCCCCTCTGCGGAAGGTCCATGAGCGGTACACAATCTGCCCTCGCACCCGGGATGAAAATATTTCCTGTACAAACATCTCTCCGCTGTTGATTTTCATCACGGAGATGAAGTAGGTGGCCGGGGTGATACCGTTCAAGGTGCACCTCACCGGACGTGTGGTATAGGAAGAGCCCTCCTTGAGCCACAAATGGAGCGTTTTTATAATTCTCCTGGTATTTTCCTGTACATCGATCGACATATTCTACTGTTCCTTCTGAATGGGGGTCCGTATTGGAAGCAGTATCGGTCAATTTGAGATCAGATCATCAAGAAATACGGCTTGTTGAAGTAATAACCCCGGATGTTGGAACATCCTCCGAACATAAGATAACCAAACTGCCCCATTCTTTCAACACCTCGGATAGGAGGCCTTTGGAAAAATCCTGTTGTTTTTCACCGTTTTTCTCTCTACAATCATATTATTACAGGTTTTTCTTTTCCCGTCCAACTTAAAAAAGCCGCACGGAGGAAAGCGCGATGATTCATGAAGAACGAATACGGAAGCTCAACCAGAATCCCGTCCTTCCCGGCGACTATGTCCTCTACTGGATGCAGCAGAGCCAGCGTGCCACCGGCAACCATGCCCTGGAACTGACAATTCGCAGGGCTAATGAGCTTGGAGTACCGCCGGTGGTCCTTTTCGTGGTAACCGACCGCTTTCCCGAGGCCAATCTCCGACACTACCGCTTCATGTTGGAGGGTGTGCGGGACACCGCAGCGCGTATGGCCGAACGGGGTATCCCCTTTTTTATATATTATGGTGATATATTAGCTGTGATATCAAAAGCCGCCGACCGCGCTTCACTCCTGGTCACCGACAGGGGCTATCTGCGGGTTCAACGGCAGTGGCGGTCCGACATAGCCCGCCGGGTACCCTGTCTTTGCGTGCAGGTCGAGTCCGATGTGGTGGTTCCGGTGGAGACGGCCTATCCGAAGGAGGCCTACAGCGCCGGGATCCTGCGGCCGAAGATCCACGCCCAGCTCGACCTCTACCTCCTGCCCCTCAAGGAATCGGATCCGCTGCCGGAAGGAAGAAAAACTCTTCCGAAGAACCTGTCCGCCCTCTCGGAGGGCGGTCTCGGCAATCTCGGTGATCTCGGTGATATTGTCAATCTCGGTGATCCCCGGGAGCCCGGCTGGATCGAGATGGTGGAAGGGAAAATGGATCTGGACCGCTCGGTCGGACCTGTCGAATGGATTCGTGGGGGTACTTCCGCTGCTCTGGAGCAGCTTGAGATTTTTGTTGAAGAGAAACTACCCCGTTTCGACACCCTCCGCAACGATCCTTCGGAGGACTACCTCTCAAACCTCAGCCCATATCTCCACTTCGGTCAGATCTCTCCTCTCGATATCGCCCTGCGAATCGGCGAACCCGTCTCCCCGGCGGCGGCTTCCTTCCTCGAGGAGTTGATAGTCCGCCGGGAGCTCGCCATGAACTTTGCCTTCTACAACCCGGACTACGACCGCTATGAGTGTCTCCATCCCTGGGCCCGGGAGAGCCTGGAAATCCACGAGGTCGACCCGCGGGACTACCTTTACACCCTTGAGGATTTCGAGGCCGCGTCGACCCACGACCCGTACTGGAACGCCGCCCAGCGAGAGCTATCGACCCGGGGTAAGATGCACGGCTACATGCGGATGTACTGGGGTAAGAAAATCCTCGAATGGTCCCCGACCCCCGGGGAGGCCTTCAGGACCGCCTTGTACCTCAACAACCGCTACTCCCTGGACGGGAGAGACCCCAACGGCTTCGCGGGGGTGGCCTGGTGTTTTGGCAAGCACGACCGCGCCTGGTCCGAGCGGCAGGTCTTCGGCAAGGTCCGCTACATGAACGCCAACGGGCTCCGGCGGAAATTCGATATTGAAGGTTATGTAAGTCGGGTCATGAATTTTTAGGGGCAGGCGTTGCTCGGAATCGGATGGTAAATACCGTCTGAGGCTTTTTTTTCAGCTCGATGCTCCCGTTCAGATCTTCTATCAACGTGGCGATCAGGCGAAGTCCGAGGCTGGGGGGATTGTCCAGACTGATCTCTTCGGGAAAGGGCTTTCCGTTGTTGGAAACGGTGAGAATGTGAAGACTGTCCCGGGGTTCCTTCTTCAGGGTAAGGGTGAAGCGGGCCTCCTCCGCGGGAGAGAAGCCGTGTTTGATAGCGTTGGTTCCGACCTCGTTGATGATGAGGCCCAGGGAGACCGCGGGTTTCAGGGGCATGGTGATCTCGTCGATGTCGGTTTCCACCGCCACCTTCCTGCTGCTGAGGGAGGTGAAGATTCCGGTGAGAAGATCACGGATGTATTCTCCGACGTGGATCTCCGTCTGGCTTTCCTGTCGGTACAGTTTTTCATGGATAAGACTGATCGCGTTGATCCTACTCTTCAGGTCCGAGAGGTCGCTCTGTCCGTCGCTGTTCCTGAGATTGATGAGGGAGGAAACGATGGTGAGGTTGTTTTTCACCCGGTGGTTCAGTTCTTTCATGAGAAAGTCTTTCTCTTCAAGTGCCTTGTGGAGATTCGCTTCCGCTTCCTTTGTTTTTGTAATATCGATCATGAATCCCCGGAGCCGCACGGGGCTGCCCTCGAGGAGCTCAACCGCTACATTGTCCTGTACCCAGACTATCTCGCCATCTTTTTTCATAAAGCGGTATTCAAAGACGTGACTCTTGCCCTGTTCGGTACAGCGGGCGCAGTATTCCGTGGCCCAGGCCCGGTCTTCCCGGTAGATTTTGTCGGCCCAGAACTTCATATCCGTCCATTCCGAGGGATGATACCCGAGCAGGCTCTGAGACTGGGGAGCGACATAGATCCACCGATCTGTCGGGATATCGTATTCCCAGATGATAGCCCCGACGGATTCGGACAGGATTCGGTATTTTTCTTCGCTCTGCTGGAGTGAATTCTCCGCTTTCCTTATTTCGGAGACATCCCGAAAGCTTGCAATAGCGCCTGTCATCTCGCCATGTCGATCGAGCAAAGGGGCTGTATTCACGGAGATCCACTTTTTTTCTCCACCCCGGGTCATGATGCCATGGACCATGGCGCGAAGGGCCTTCTTTTTATTCAGAGTTATAGCCAGGGGGAGTTTTTCCAGGGGGAGGGGATTTCCCTCTTCGTCGATCTGCTGCCATTTGCGATCATCGTAGTATTCTCCGGTTATTTTGTCCCGGTAGACGCCGAGGATGTGTCCGGCGGCTTCGTTGGCGTAGATTATCTCTCCGTTTTCATCCACCGTGACGAAGCCCTCGGGGAGGATTTGAAGCATCTTGTTCAGCTGTTCTCCGGTTTTTTCCAGTGCCGCTTCATTCTGTTTCTGCCTGGTGATGTCGATGAAGATCGTTGCGAACCTGTGGTCTCCCATGGAAAACACTGAAATCAGAAAGTGTTTATCCATGGGTTCGAAATAACTCTCGAAATGGTTGGGATCCCCGGTCTCATCGACCTTGGTGTATAGATCCAGATAAGGAGGCTCCGGGGAGCCGTAGGCTTCCGTTGCGAGTTTGCCGACCACCTCATCGCGCCTCAGGCCGAGTATCCTTTCATAGGCAGGATTCACGTCCAGGATTCTGTAATTCACGGTCCGACCATCCTCATCGAAGAGCAGCTGGTGGAGACAGACCCCCTCGGTCATCGCGTTGAAAAGGGCGTGGAATTGCGGTTTGTTCTCCTGAATACTGACCAGGCAGAGCTCTTCCCCACCTTGTTTGAGCAGGCTTGTGGTGACGAGTAGACCGATATTCCTCACTTTTCCGCCTTCCTCGACGGGAAGGGATGCCTCAACCCGGGGGTGGTCCTTCCTGGTACTGAAGGTTTCTTTTATGGTCTTACGGATCGTGCACTCCGCGCAGCGGGGCCCGAAGCCGCATCCGGCGGGGTCGTCCAGGTGGTGGATGCACCGGAGGGCTTCTCCCGCGCGAGTTCCTATCAAATCCTCCGCCGGTGTGCCGGTAAATTTCTCGGCGAAGGCATTGGCCTTCCGAACTTTCCGCTCCTTGTCTACCAGTATCATCAGCACCGGGGCGTGTTCAAAGATGGCGGTGAGCTCTTCTTCGCTTTGCCGCAGGGCTGTTTCCGTCCGTTTTTTCTCGGTTATATTCTCGAACACGCAGTGGGTTCTCAGAAACTTACCTTCTGAGGAATAGGCCACCCGGCCATGGAAGGATACCTCGATGTATTCTCCGTTTTTTTTCCTCATCTTATAAAAATTATTACCGGCGAAACCTTTTTCTTTGAACACTGCCAGGTTTTTTCTAAAATCCCCCAACGAATCGGAATGGAGAAAGTCGGAGAAGGACCTCCCTATTACTTCCGTAGGCTCATATCCTCCGAGGGCTGAAAGCCAGGCGGGATTCACATCGAGAAAACACCCCTCTTCATCAAGGGACTGGTAGGGGATGGGTGCGTTCTCATAGAGGCTTTTGTATTTTTGCTCGCTTTTCTGCAGTGCCAGTTCCGCCCGGGTGTGCTCGGTCACGTCCCTGGCGGATCCGAAGGTGCCGAGTATCTTGCCGGTTTTCTCGTCCCTCCATGGCCGACCCGTGTCCTGGATCCACCGGGTTGTTCCATCCTTCGTGATAATGCGGGCGGTGAAGGAGGAGGCTTTTCCTGAAAAAAGCGTCTCGACATACTCCTGCGTTCCTGGTATATCCTCGGGGTGGATCAGGGCTCCCCAGCCCCCCTTTTGGTACAACTCTTCGGGGGTATACCCGGTCACGTGATCGAAGGAACCGATGTGCCATACAGGTTCCAGTCTGCCGTCTTCAGTGAGCCTGTGACAGTAGGCGTAGTCGGAGGTGAGTTCGTTGATGATTCGAAGGCGGTCCTCGTTTTCCCTGAGTCGTTCTTCCGAGGTTCTTCGTGCTTCGTTTTCCCTCTTCAGGTCCGTGTGGGCGTCGAAGAGTTGAAAGGCCATACGGATGGATTCGATCAGCACGAATTCCCCCGCGTTCTTGAGCACGTAGCCGTAGCCGGTGATCTTCTTTACCCGATCGACGTACTCCTTCTCCGCGTGGTTGGTCAGGAATACAATGGGAATCTCATGTCCCTCCAGGATCCTCCGGGCAGCTTCGGTCCCGTCCATACCTTTTCCAAGGTCTATATCCATCAGGATCAGCGATATTTCCGGATCGAGATCCACCGCCTCGACAGCGGCTTTCCCCGAATAGGTCGTGGTTACCTCGTAACCGTGTTTTCGGAGGATCCCGGATTCCGCGAGGGCGAGAATCGCTTGATCTTCGACCAGGAGGATTTTTCTCATAGCTGTACTAGGCCCCGCATTCTTTCAGGAACAGGGTAATCATTTGATGAAGTATAGGGAATCAAGGACTGAATTGCAAAAAAAAGTAAAAAATCTTAGGCGGTGGGTTTTCTCCGGACGGGACTGTAAGCTAAAGGGGACTATAAAGGGCCGGGTAGATCAACAAAGGGCCGAGGTGGGGACTACACAGGGCCGAGGGGCTGTCTCAGGAATCATTCTCTTCCTCCAACTCCTTCTCCCACGCCGCGATGGCCTGTTCATAGCCGGCGATCACCGCGTCGTGGTCCACATCCCCTACCACTCCCCGTCCGGTCCAGTTGTTCCCCTGGTGTACGTAGGCGGTCTCCAGCATGTTGCGTAGGGAATCTATGTTAAAATCGGGATCGATCTCCCGCAGTTTCTCCACCTGTAGAAGGGCGTCCTCGAACTGCTTCTGATATTTGGCGTCCTGCCAGTCGTTTGTTGCCATTGCGGTATCCCCCGGTGAAAAAATATGAGCTTGAGTATCTCTGGGGGCCGGCGGGTGAATTCGCCTTCTGCCGGAAGGTCCCCGATCAGAATATATTAAAAAATGGGGCTGGAATCAAACTTTGTCTTTCCTTCGGTTCGGGCCTTCGGTTCGGGCCTTCTGTTCGGGCGGACTACATATTTTCCCCTTGAGTGAAATAACTCTATTTACATCGGCCTAGGCCTCATCTATTATTGAAAAAGATGGACCCTGCAAGGCAATCTAAAAAACTTGACAGCCTCGTCACTGAGCTTGTGTCAGGGGTCTTGCCCGGTGAAACCGTTCTGGGGGTGGGAGTCGACATTGTGGAGGTCCGGAGAATCACCGCGCTGAAGGATCGCCCCGAAGGGAGTTTTCTTGAACGGTCCTTCACTCCCGCGGAGATAGATGAGTGTACGGGCAGGGCGAATCCGTCCATCCACTACGCGGGGAAATGGGCGGCCAAGGAGGGGGTCTACAAGGCCCTCCGGCTCCACTGGAACCGGCCCTTCAGTTGGAAGGAGATCGAAATACTTTCCCCGGACAGCTGTGGGAGAGGTATCCCCCAGGTTAATCTGTCCGAGCAGATACAGGGGCAAACCCGTCGGGAAGAGTGGCGGGAGGAGCAACGAGGGGAGCAGGAGCGGGGGGAAAAACGGGAAGCGCCGCGGCTGCTTCTCTCCATTTCCCATACCGATGAGTACGCCTTTGCCGTTGTCCTGGCCGTCGGTCCCGCCTGAGGCATTGGGCCTGCTGATACGCGAAAGAAAAAGGAGAGAAGCGATGCTGATTCAATCATACCTGGAACAGGCGAGCGAGGTTTTTCGAGATAAAAAAGCCGTCTGGTACCAGAACCGCTGGATGAGCTTCGGCGAGCTCGAGGAACGGGCGAACCGGGTAGGGCAGTTTCTCATGCGCCGGGGTATGCGGCGCGGAACCCGGGTCGCCTTGCTCATGGAAAACTCCTTCACCTTCATCGCCGCCTACTTCGGTATCCTCAAGGCCGGCGGCGTCGTGGTGGGTCTGAACACCGAGATCACCTCCGAGGACTTGGAGTACCTGGTGGTCAATTCGGAGGCGGAGTTCCTTTTTATCAATAAAGAGCGGCTTCGCCTCTACAATCCGATCCGGGAAAACCTCGCGGATCTGCGGGCGGTGGTGATCAGTGGTTCGGCTCTTTCAGCGCAGCCCTCCGCCCAGCCCTCCACCCCGGCCAAAAAAACCGACCCGGCTAGAAAAAGTGATCCCGCCAAAGAAACCGACCCGGACGAACAGGGCCCGCCGATCACCTATTTCGATACAATCCTCGCGGACTACCCCGACGAACGGCCATCGGCACGACCCATCGACATCGACCTGGCGGAGATCGTCTACACCTCCGGCAGCACCGGCATACCCAAAGGCGTTATGCTGACCCACCTCAACCTGACGAGCAACATGCAGTCCATCGTCGAATACCTCCACCTCAGCCCCGATGACAGCATGATCGTGGTTCTTCCTTTTACCTATATCTATGGAAAATCCCTTCTCCTCACCCATATCCTCGTAGGAGCGGCCCTGGTGATCGACAACCGCTTTGTCTATCCCAACAAGGTCCTGGAGACCATGAAAGCCACCGGTGTGACCGGTTTCGCGGGGGTACCTTCGAGTTTTTCCATCCTCCTGAACCGATCCTCCCTGAGGGACTACGACCTTCCGAAGCTGCGCTACGTTACCCAGGCGGGCGGGCACATGGCTCCGGCCCTGCAGCTGGAAGTAAAAAAGGCCTTCGCCCCCGCGGTACTCTACGTGATGTACGGGGCGACGGAGGCGGCGCCGCGGCTCAGCTACCTCGAGCCCTCGATGCTGGATGAAAAACTGGGATCCATCGGTACGCCGGTGCCGAACGTGGACCTCTTCGTGGCCGACGAGGGCGGTAATCCCCTGCCCATCGGTGAAGAGGGGGAGATCGTCGCCCGCGGCTCGAATATTATGAAGGGCTACTGGAAGGATCCGGAGGGTACCGCCCAGGTCCTTAAGCACGGTCTCTACTTCACCGGCGACCTGGCGAAACAGGACGAGGACGGGTATTTTTTCATCGTTGGTAGAAAAAAAGACATCATCAAGGTCAAGGGATTTCGGGTCAGCGCCAAGGAAATCGAAGAGAGGATCCTCGAACTGGAGGGCGTCATCGAAACGGCGGTCATCGGCGTGGATGATCCGGTTCTCGGTGAGGCGGTGAAGGCCTTCGTCGTCCCTCGGGACGACACGAACCTATCCTCTCAGGATGTTCTGGCCCATCTGAAGCCCCACCTGAGCACCTACAAACTGCCGAAACACATCGAATTCCGTGAGTCCCTGCCGAAAAACAAATCCGGCAAGATCATGAAGACCGACCTGGTGGCGGAGGAGAAGAGCTAGTAAGAACGCTGCTACCGAAGCTTTTCCAGCACCGCTTCCTTCGTATCGGCAAAGAGTATCACATCCAGGGCCTCATCCAGCTGATCCGGGTCCTATAACTTTATACACTAAGTTTTTCAAAGTTCACCCGATAACAAAGTACGGAGAGAATGGATACAAGCTTTTTGAGACTGATGTTGGTCATCTCACCGGAGCGCAGCTTCTGGATCATAGATGGTGAGACCCCGCTTTTGTCGGCAAGCCTCCGAACTGAAATATGTTCTTTTTCCATAGCCTCAACCAGAAATTCAGAGATTAAGAATTCCTGATATTCCCGTTCGAACTCAGCCTTGAAGCGAGGATCCCTCATTTCCCGTTCGAAAGTGCTCATTCGAAGTTCTCCTTCATTCATAGTACACACCCTCTTCTACTCTTTTTTATAAAAGCATTGGTGACCACGATTTTTGAGCCGCTAAAGAAAAATGAGAGAAATCGGTTTGGATGGGGTTTGAAGGCATAGATTTTATTACCTTCATTTCTGAATTTTTCTTTGTCCAGTATAAAACCGAAATCCCCCATCCTCTTGAAAAGTACCAGAACCTTACGCCTTTTTGATGGAGAAAGAGAATTATAGCACTCCAGGGGCTGACTCTCTCCCGAAGCATCAAAGTACCACTCTACGGTAAACTCTGCCCCTCGATAGGCAATGTATTCCTTCATTTTTCACACCTCAAGTGTAGTAAAATATTACTACACTGTCAAGATAGTCTGTCCAGGAAGGCGTTGAGTTCCCCAAACGGCATTCCACCCTCCTGTACTATATGAGTAAGAAAGGCGCGCCTCTGCTTCATTTTTTTCTTGAAAAAAGCGTCAACTCAGGCCGAACTCCCGCTGCAGCAGCAGGGTGGACAGGACCGCTGTCACGGCCATATTGTCGAAGTTGCTCATCCCCCGGCCGTTCCGTTTTCGGCACTTCGCCACGAGATGTCCGACGGCCGTGGGATTGAAGATCCCCGAGGTTTTGAGTGATTCCGGGCTGGTGATTTCGTCGAGCCATTCCAGGGAGGTCCCGAAAAAACTCGCCGCGTCCGGTGCCCGGTAAGGCTGCTTGGGCCGCTTGAGGATCTCTTCGGGGAGTATATCCCGGAAGGCGTGTTTCAGGATAAACTTCTCGTCCAGCCCCATGATTTTGTAGCGGGGCGGGAGCTTCGCCGCCCAGTCGATCAGATTGGGATCCAGGAAGGGAAATCGCCCCTCCACCCCGTTGGCCATCAGCATCCGATCCCCCTGGGAGGATAGGAGGTAGCCCGCGAGGAGGCTCTTCACCTCGAGCCACTGCGCCCGGTTCAGGGGGTGCCAGTCCATCGATTCCCCTGGCATCCGCCCGACGAAGTGGTCCGCCCCATCGTACTTCGCTGTTTCCGCTCTGACATCCTCACCGAGCAATCTCGAAAGACCCGAAGCGGACTGCCACCTCGGACGGTGGGAGAGTGCAGGATCTTTGCCGTCCAGGGACTGGCTGAAAAAACTCCGCGCCATCGCCGGCATTGCCGTGGGGTTTCGCTGCAGCCAGGGGTAGAGGTGCCGGATGATTTCGCCGCGCCGCGGCGAGTCCGGGGCCCGGGCGATAAAGCTTCGCACCACCGCCTCCCGGTAGATGTCGTAGCCCCCGAGCATCTCGTCGGAGCCCTCGCCTGTGACCACCACCTTGTAGCCCGAGTCCCGTACCAGCCGGGAGAGCAGGAACATCGGCGCGGGGGCGGTGCGAAGAATGGGTTTTTCGGCGTGACGAACCACCTCCGGGAAAATCTCCCCGATGTCCCGGTAACCCACGGTGATCGCCTCGTGATCCGTCCCCAGTCTTTGAACCATCTGCTCCTGGTAACCGCCCTCGTCGAACTCATTGTCCGAAAATCTCAGGGAAAAAGTCTTCAGCTCGGTCTGTGTGAATTGCTGAATCACCCCTGCGGTAACCGAGGAATCGATACCACCGGACAGGTACGCCGCCACGGGCACGTCGCTGCGGGTGAAGCGCAGCCGTGTCGCCTCCCGCAAGACCTCCCGCAACTCTTCGGCGTACTGTTCCGCGGTCCCCCCGTCTTCCCGGTTGTAGGTGGGGAAGTCGAACTCGTAGTAGCTCCCCTCTTCGACGGACTCCCTGCCGAAGCGGATCCATCGACCCGGGGGTAGCTCGCTGATTCCGCGAAAGACCGTCCGCGGGGGTACCGATGTCCAGAAAGTAAAGGTCTCCATGAGACCCCGCAGGTCCAGCTCTCTGGGTACTTCAGGGTCCCGAAAAAGGGCCTTGATCTCCGAGGCGAAGAGGATTTTTTTCCCAACTTTCGTATAAAAAAGCGGACAGATACCCACCCGGTCCCGGCAGAGGAGCAGCTCTTCCCGGCGGGCGTCCCAGATCGCCGCGGCCCACTGGCCGTTGAGGCGTCGGAAAAAGTCGATCCCATATTCCTCATACCCGTGAACCAGGACTTCGGTGTCGCTTTCAGTGCGGAAGCGGTGGCCTTTTGCCCGGAGCTCCTCCCGCAGTTCGAGGTAGTTGAAGATTTCGCCGTTGTAGGTGATCCAATAGCGTCCGTCCGCGTTGGAGATAGGCTGGGTGCCGGTGGTCAGGTCGATCACCGCCAGGCGGGCGTGGCCCAGGCCGATCGGACCTTTGATATGCATGCCCCGTCCGTCAGGGCCGCGATGGCCGAGGCTATCAATCATGGATGAAAGGATGTTTTTTTGCCCCCGGGTCCCTGTCCCGGCCAAGTTATCTTTTCCAGTCCGGGCACCCTGGTTGTCGGGTACACCGCCGGTACTGTAATAGCCGCAGATTCCGCACATGTCAGGCCTCGTTTTCTTCGGTGCTTCGAAGGTCACCGGTCGTTTTGCCGGTCTTTCCACCGGACAGCCCGCCGGTCATGTCGCCACCGCCGAAGGTCAAATCGTCATCCCCATCTTCGGGGCCACCCAATTTTTGAAGCACCAGGGATGTGAGGGCCTCGAGATCAGCGTCGGAGCCGAGGTGGGCTTCGTCCATCTTCTCGTCTTCGAGGCGGATACCGAATACATCTTCGAGAAACATCGCCGTTTCCAGGACAACCCGTTCGGGATTGCCCCGGTCCCGCTGCATTTCCCTGAGTTCCTCGATGCGTTGGGTGATTTTTTTTTCATCCATATTCAGCCCCTCTCCTTACTCTGCGATCAGCGCGAATCAGTCCTCCCAATGATAAGCCGCCGGCCGCTGATCGCCCGGTACCCGGTACAGGCCCGGCACCAGTCCGACATTAGCCCGGCACAGATCCGGCACCAGCCCGGTACCCGGCACCAGGTCGGCACCAACACAGTATTCAGTCACTCAGCGCCTGGATTTTCACCGCTGCTGGTAGTTTTTCTCGATCCAGTTCCTATATTCCCCGCTGCGCACTTCCTCCGCCCATTTTCGGTTGGACAGGTACCAGTCGATGGTTTCGTCGATACCCGAATCGAAGTCTTTTTGCGGTGTCCAGCCAAGGTCCGCGCGGATTCGGGAATTGTCCATGGCGTAGCGCCGATCGTGGCCGGGGCGGTCTTTCACAAAAGTTATGAGGTCGCGGTAGTGTTCGGGGGCTTTGTCCTGCCGCAAGGCCATGCGGTCGCACAGGTTTTGAACCAGGCTGAGGTTGTCCGCCTCGCTGTCTCCGCCGATGTTGTAGCTCGAGCCGAGGTCGGCCCTGTTCATAATGAGCCAGATCGCCGCTACGTGGTCCTCCACATAGAGCCAGTCGCGGATGTTTCCTCCGTCGCCGTAGACGGGCAAGGGCTTTTCATCGAGCATGTTGAGGAGCATCAGGGGGATCAATTTTTCCGGAAACTGGTAGGGCCCGTAGTTGTTTGAACAGTTAGAGATGGTTACGGGCATCCCGTAGGTGTGAAAAGCCGCCCGTACCAGGTGGTCCGCCGAGGCCTTGGAGGCCGAGTAGGGGCTGCGAGGGTCGTAGGGACTTTCTTCGGAGAACTGACCCTCCGGCCCGAGGCTTCCGAAGACCTCGTCGGTGCTGACTTGGTGAAAAAGCTTGCCCTCGTAGCCGCCGGTACCTGTGCCCCGGCCGCCCGCAGCATTCTCTCCTGCGCCTCGGCCGGCTGTGCCTCGGCCGCCCGCGTCCTTTGAGTTCTGTCCCCCCCACACTTTTCGAACCGCCTCGAGGAGGGTAAAGGTGCCGTTGATGTTTGTCCTGATAAACTCCTGGGGCCCGTGCACAGACCGGTCCACGTGGGATTCGGCGGCGAAGTTCACGATCGTGTCGATCTCGTAATCCCGCACGATGCGCTCCATCTCTTCCTGGTCGCAGATATCCGCCTGCTCGAAAAAATACCGGGAGTCGTTGCTCTTTTTTCGGCCCTCGCCGCCTGCAGTGCCGCTTTTACCGTTGGCGGCACTTGAACCTGCTGCACTTGAACCCGCCGTACCGGGGTTTTCCTTGGCCGTTTCTGATTTTTTTCCATACTTCTCATAGATATCCAGGAGGTTCGCGGGATTCCCCGCGTAGGTGAGCTTGTCCACGTTTACGATGATTCCGGAAAAATCCGGCTGCGCGAAAAGGTGCCTGATAAAATTCGTCCCGATAAAACCGGATCCTCCGGTGACCATAATACGGCTCAAACTTCGATTCATGTGATGTTCCTTTGATTTTTTATTGAAGTGAGGTAGCTGTGCAGGGCCTCCTGATAAGGCCTGATTTCCATGCCCAGCGCCTCCCTGATTCTATCGGTGTGGAGAAAAGAATAGACCGGTCGCCTAGCCTTCGTCGGGTATTCCGAACTCGGCACCGGCGTGATCGTGCTGCCCTCGGGACAGAGTCCCATTTCCCGGGCTTGAAAAAAAATCTCCCGCGCGAAGTCGTACCAATTGATCCTGCCCCTGTTGGTGAAGTGGTAAAAACCCTGTGGCGGGCGCGGGGCCTCTCCTGACGGGAGCGCGTCATCCTCCGTCGGTGAAACCCTGCCACTGGCGGCTTCTGGGGTGGCGTCGGCGCCGGGGGAGGCGTCGGGCAACTGAACCCCCGCCAGCCTGACCAGCGCTTCAGCCAGGTCCCCGGCGTAGGTAGGCGAACCCCACTGGTCGTTTACGACCCGCACGGGTTTTCCCTCGACAAAACGCGACAGCATGGTGGCAACAAAGTTCGGACCATGCTCTCCGAAAAGCCAGGCGGTTCGCACAATGTAGTGAGAGGCCCCGGAACGCCGGATCGCTTCTTCCCCGGCCAACTTTGTCCGCCCGTAGACCGAGACGGCCCCCTGGGGATCATCCTCGTGATAGCCCGCTTCTTTGGTTCCGTCGAAGACGTAGTCCGTGGACACGTGGATCAGACTCGTTCCGTGCCTCCGGGCCGCGTAGGCGAGGTTTTTCGGACCCGTGGAGTTCAGACGTCCCGCGGCCCGGGCATCCTCCTCCGCCCGGTCCACCGCGGTGTAGGCGGCGCAGTTGATGATGCAGTCGAGCTTTGAGTCGGATGCGGACTCGGCATCCCGGTACCCGCCGGGCCCCTCGGTTTCCTCGGGCGCAATTGAACCCGGTTTTCGATACCCGCCGGGCCTCCCAGTTTCGTCGGGGCTTATGGGTTGGTGCCCCGCGGGCTGGTTCCCCACAGGATTTTGCCCTGCGGGCGTGGACGCGGTCCCATCGGGCCGGGACCTATCGGGCAGGCGTTCGGAAGATTCCTGCTTCAATTGCTTCGCGAGAAAAGCCTCGATCGCCTCCGCGTTGGTGATGTCCACCTCCCGGTCAGAGGCGAGGTATTGAGTTCCGCTTCTTTTCAAAAGTGCTTCCACGGCGGTGCCGAGCATGCCTTTGTTACCCACAAGCCAGATCAATTTTTTCACATATCCTTGTTGATGCTCTGTTTTTCAAGAGACAGTATAACACAGCGGGGGAGCTTCTCAACAGGAGTACTAAGAATCATGTGGAAGACAGGTCTGGATGTGAGAATAAATCGTCACGCAAACCGAAAGTGCCCGGTCAGGGCTCTGAAAAAATCCGGGCCCCATGCCTCTATTTCCCGTGGGTCTTGAAGAAACGGTTGAACGTCTTCAACAGCCCTTGAAAAATCGACTCTGTCGATTTTTTCCCGATAGAGTGCGAGAAATTCCCTTTCACCCAGTGATCGATGCTTGGTCCAATGCCCCGACTGCCGCATCCTCTCTTCCAGATGGAACAGGTTCACGGGAACTCCGTTTTGAAGGAACCAGATCATGTCGTACCAGTCTCTTCCCTTTACCCTTGAACGCCATTGTCTGCACAGGACATAGTGCATTTTTCCCGCAAAGAGGTCAGGCAGGGAAAAAATACGGACATTGAAGGGAATCGGTTCGAGGACGGGCAGAACTTCCGTGTCGAAACCTGGAGGAGGCTCCTCCGTAAAAAGCGGCATGCTCAAAAAAACCAAGTCTCCACAGCCCGAGGAGGGCGATGTGATTTCATTGACCAGTGAAAAATCGAGATCTGCCAGAGTATCTTCATCGACTCTCATATCTTCCAGCAGGAAAATACGAGCGTCATTTTTACTGTGAATTCTATGAGCAAAGTAGAGCATATCGATCAATGCCTTTTCAGGACCGGCGATGAGATAGGAATACCCTTCAGTTGTGGTGGTAAGATTGATGCCGGGAAGGTAGTACCGGTAGGGGATCGAGCGATACAGGAAGTCTCCCGCAGGAGTCCGGTCACCTTGTCCCTGGGTCGTTTATATTCTTTTAGTGCATCCATCAGGGTGGTATAGTCGAAAACAGGTTGGGAAGGAAGTGAAATAAAGGTCTTTTGTTTACAGTATGTCGAAAGTTTGACGACCTACTGTAAATATATTACATCGAATTCTGTGTGCCAATCTCACCCCATCGTCTCGATCATCGGAATGAGCAAAAAGTGCCGGTCCGCCGTGAGCAGGACAGTCCCGGTCTCGAAGGCGACGGCGGCGATCCAGATATCATTGGTTGGAATGGTGGTGCCCCGGGTTTTGAGCTGCTGCACCGTTTGTGCCGCAGAAGCGCCTGCTTCACTTCGACCCTGCGAGCGCTCTGCCAGTGGTGACGAATCCACTCCGATTCCGGTGGGAGCGGAGAATTTCCTGAACGCTATTGAGGTGGTATATGGGCCTGTACATATTACTATTATGCAGCCGGATAGGGCTTGTGTTATTTTTACTCAATCATTGAGATAGCTTCTATTCCAGGTCTATTCCAGGTCTATTCCGACTTCAGCTCCAAGATCTTTTTTGCTTCATTGATGTCGACGAAAGAGCCTTCGATGTATTTGTGGATGATGCCGGACACGAGGGTCTGGTAGGGGATCCCCTCGTGGCGCGCGATTTCTTTGAGTCTGTGCATATCGAATTTTGTCATGCGAATGTTCATCCGTTCCGTTTTGTTTTGGGTATTTTTCGCGGCTTCGACCAGCTTCTCGCGCAACTTCGGCGGGGCGGGCACGAATTCATCGGCGTGATCTTCAATCCACTGTTCTTCTTCGTCCAATATGAAAGCCTCAGGTTTCATTTTCTTACTCATGACGGAATCTCCATATGAAAAATGTACTAAATATTTTGCCCAATATCAATACAATAGGCGACATTGTTTTGAAACAATAAACCGGCTTCGACCAGCTTCTCGCGCAACTCCGGCGGACGGCGGGAACGCCCGGCGACGGAGGGCGGGCACGAACTCTTCGGCGTGGTGGGAATAATTATTTCTCCCACTTACTTCTTACCCACTCTTTGGTACATTATAAGAGGAGTGTGAAAAAATGGTTCAGAAAATTGTAAAAACCTTACGTCCCGATAAAAAAGGACGGGTGACTCTCGGCCACCTCCTCGAGGGAGCAAGCAGCGTTCGTGTGACTGTGGAAGAGGATGGCAAGATAACTCTTGAACCGTATACTGAAATCCCCCTCAGAGAGTCCTGGCTGTATGAAAATCCCGAGGCCCTGGAAAAAGTGCGAAAGGGCCTCCGCCAGATTTCCGAGGGGAACCTGCACGACCTCGGTAGTTTTTAATCCCTCTCCTTCATCAACCGCACCGATTCGATGACCACCGGCCTTACAGGTTTGATCGACCCGTCGACCTTCACTGAGCCGATGGCATCAACCACATCCATCCCGTCGATCACCCGGCCGAAGACCGTGTGCTTGCCAGCAAGCCAGGGGGTATCTACAAGGTTGATAAAAAACTGCGACCCGTTGGTGTTGGGCCCCGAGTTCGCCATGGCGATCACCCCCCGCTTCGGGGCGTGGGAATTCCTCGCCGTGGAGTAGCGGTAGCCCTGCAGCTCGTAGGCGTCCTTCAGGCTGAGCTCGGAGATCCTCTCCTGCACCTCCCCGAGGCGACGGTCCATCTCCTCCTGACTCTCGATCCCCATCCGCATCGCCAGGGGTGTGATGATATTTCTGGAAAAATCTTCCTGCGTCCTGATTCCCAGCAGCGGGGAAGGCCTTCCCTGGGCGTCGAAGGCGGGGGTGTCGTCCAGCCCAAGGGCGTCGGCGTTGATCTCATCGGCGAAGGTATAGCCGGGACTGCCGGTACCGGTCCCGAGGGGGCAGCCTCCCTGGATCATGAAGTCGGCGATGACCCGGTGAAAAATAAGGCCGTCGTAGTAGTTGCCTGTCCGCGTCTGTCCGCTCCGGCTCTCCGGATCAGTATACTCCTTCGTCCCCGTCGCCAGTCCGATAAAATTCGCCACCGTCTCCGGCGCTTCATCGTCAAAGAGCTCGATGTCGATCGTGCCCATACTCGTCTCGATTCGGCAGACCGGCCGTGAAGGGTCTTCCATGGCCGAGCTCTTGATATCCGCGGCCGCGAGAGACGACGGTCCTGGAAATCCCAACAACCAGGCCGGTCCCGCCGTGCCCCCCGGTCCGAAAAGTGCCGCCGTCGCGATCACCACAATTAATAAAAAAGTCCGTGTTCGTATCATGGCGAAGAGTGTACCGGAAAGGTGGCTTGAGGGAAAAGGGGGGGCGGGTGGCGACGCTGAAGGTTTGTGTTATGAGATTCACCACCGGAGATTCACAAAACAAAGTCCTGGTAATTATCGCGGTTCACGACACGGTACTTCGCCGTCGGGTAGGTGCCGCGCCAGGCGGAAGGGGCGGAGGGGGTTTTTTTACCGTATTTGAACTCGTAGCCATAGAGTTCTCCGTCACGTTCCTCGATGTAGTCGATTTCCTGTTGGTCCCAGGTTCTCCAGAAGTAGTGGTTCCCGTAGATGGAGTGGTAGGAGTTTTTTTTAATTCTTTCAAGAACCAAAAAGTTCTCCCACAGGGCCCCGATGTCGTCGCGTGTATCCGGGGCTGTAAAATTAGCGATAAGGGCGTTTCTAATACCATTGTCAAAAAAATAGTAGCGGCTTTTTTTTGTTACTTCCTTGCGCAGGTTCCCACTGTAACCCCGTATCTGAAGGATGATAAAAGATTTTTCCAGTAGATCGAGGTAACGGGCGACGGTCTTGTAATCGAGGCCGAGGTTGCCGCCGAGTTCTCTCAGGGAGACTTCGTTTCCAACCTGGAAGGCAAGGAGCTTAAGAAGGTCGAAAAGGACCCGGGAGTTTTTTACACGGTCGAATTCCAGGATATCCTTCAAAAGATAGGAACCGATATATTCATTCAGCAAATCTACTTTTTCCCGGGTGTTCTTAGTAGTCAGTACCTCCGGGTAGGTTCCATAAAGCAGGAAGTTGTCGAGGCCCTTTTTCAGATCAAAAGCGCTCTGTTCCTTTTTTAATTCAAGCTGGGCAACCGGATAGAGCTTAAGTGTTCTTTTTCGCCCGGTGAGAGGCTCGCCGATCTGGCCTGCCAGTTCAAAACTGGAGGAACCTGTGACTACCAACCTGCAGGGTGTTCCCTCGTCGATAAGCAGCTTGAGCCCGATTCCGATATTGGGAATCCTCTGAGCTTCATCTATAACTACGATATCATAGCCGTCCACGTAGTCTTTCAGTGAATCCGGATTCTGAGAACTCCAGAGCTCTCGAATACGAAAATCGTCGCCTGTATCGTATCTCACCCTGGTATCCGGCAGGTCAATAAGCCTTCTGACCAGGGTAGTTTTGCCGACCTGTTTCGGTCCGTATATGACAAGCACTTTGTCGTTCCTGGTGAACTCAAGAAGGTTGTCAAAAAAACGGGGTATCCTCTTCATAGATAAAGTATAACCCTATTTTTTCCTTTCATCAAATATTTTAAGGAACATAAATCCTCAAAATAGGTTAATAATAAGGAATAATCATCCTCAAAATAAAAATCATTTGTAACGGTAATCGTTCGTATAAGAGCTTGCCGTATATTGTATTTCCCTCCCCTCGTGATAATGCTATAGTGTAGATCCACATGGCTTTATTCAAAACCTTGCCGGATAACTTCTTTGCGCCCCTTGCTTCGCCCCTCAAGGAACACTACGCCGCGTTGCTGCTCATCTACTACCGACTTTTCCTGGAATACCAGGGGAGTATCGAGCGGCCTCAGGTGGTGCGGGAGTACGAAGACTATTTTCGTTCCCATGAGGTGTTCACGGATCCCGCTGGAGAAGATGTCCCGGAGGAAGAAGATTTCGAGGGAGAAACCGGCGAAGATCAGAGCCCGGGGGACGCGTCGGGAGAGGAAGACTCGACGGGCGACGATACCCGGAAGGACTCCGGCGGGATCATGGAGGCTGACTACATAGTGGAGCCGGAAAGCCGGTCGAGGAGCCCGCGGAACCTGGCAAACTATTTTCTACGGCGCCTGACGGCATACGGATGGCTTGGCGGCGAGGTACTGGAGGATTTTACCCAGCTGGTGACCATGAACAGTTGGGCGAAGCCCTTTTTTGAGGCCCTCTATTCCACTTCAATGGGCATCGCCGAGGAGTATGAAAGTCATATCGTGGCGGTCTATTCGCTTCTGACCGGCGGAGCGGCTCGGGAGAACGGGCATTACAACCTGATGAGCGCCCATTCCCACGTGCGCCGCCTGATCGAGTCCCTTAAGGTGCTGAGCCAGAATATCCGCGCTTACCTGCAGAACCTGTACAATGAAGAGGCGGAGGTCCACGAGATCCTGCACATCCACTACGATCTCTATATGCACGAGGTGGTGGACCGGGCTTACAACCGTCTGAAAACCTCCGACAATCTTTCGAAATACCGTCCCCTGATCAACCGGGCGGTGGGCTCCTTTTTACATGACGAGAAATGGCTGAGTTCCAACGCCGGGGGGATGGCGGTGGTCAAGCGGACTTCCACCGAACAGGCCCGCAAGATTATGGTGGAGATGCTGAAGGAGATTCGGGACAGCCTGCGGGGGATCGATCCCATTCTTGATGAGATAGACGACAAAAACCGACGCTACTCCAAGATTTCGACTCAAAAAATCAAGACAAAACTCTACAGCGACGCGACCCTGCAGGGGAAACTGCGGGATATCGTCACGGCTCTGTCGAAGGGCAGGCTCTCACCGGAGTCGGTGCCGGTAAGGCTGTCGAGGGCAAGGTTTTTTACCCCGGAATCCCTCTATACCCGGCCGAAAAAGAGCCGTGATATCGAGCCGAAGGCGGTGCGTATGCCCGTGGACGACGGGGAAGCGCGATACCGGCAGCGTGAGATGGAGCTCAAGATTACCGGTCAGCTGAACCCGAAGAAGGTGGCGGAGTTCCTTCGTGAGCTTCGGCGCGAACTGCGACGGGAGGCGGAAGCCCGAGAGCAGATTCCGGAACCGATTGACGTAGAGGGCGCCCTGCGCTCGGCGGAGATCGCCCGGGATCTCGACGGTTTTATCAAGCTGATCTATGCTGCCGGGTATGCCGAGGCGGGACGGGCGGATTTTCCCTTTGAAGTGGTATGGGAAAAAGGGACCGTAGCGGTGCGGGGTTTTCATTTTCAGGATCACTACTACGTGGAACGGGGGAGGCTTGGCGATGGTGCTTGAACAGGTGACTCGCTTGAATTCGGCGGACCGGGAGACCTTTGCCCGGGTGGTAAGGGTGCTTTTGCGGGATGTTTTTTTGCTGAGAGTTGTCGATGGTGAGGAGCAGCTGTACAGCTTCGCCCTGCGGAACTTCGCGGCCCTTGAAGAATGGTTCGCCTTTGTCGGCCTGTCGGTGCTCAAGGATGAAGCCCTGGGCGTGATTACCTTCCGGGGTGAATCGGGGGGGCGGAGCAATCTCAACCTGGAGGAGACCCTGGGACTTCTGGTCCTCCTGGTCCTCTACAACGAAAAGCGCAACGAGCTCTCCCTTCGCAGTGAGGTGACGGTGCAACAGGTGGAGTTCCAGGACCGTTTCAAAGTCCTGACGGAGCGATCGATTTCGAAAACCCGCTTCGTTCTGATGCTTCGTCGTCTGCAGTCCCTGAAGTTCCTCCGTATTCACGGGGAGGCGGAGGATCCGGGTGCCCTCTTGGTTCTTTACCCCAGTATCCCCTTCGTCCTGGACGGCCGAGATATAGAGGAGCTCTTCGCTACGATCCTCGCGGGTCCGGAGGAGGGGCTTGGGGATGATTTCGTGGCGGCCTCCGATTCCGATTCCGAACCCGACGATGAAACAGATGATCTCGATACCATCGACGATCCGGAAGACGCCCCCCGCGATGCCGATCAGGCCACCCCCACCACCGCCGCCTCAAAAAACAGGAGGACCCCATGAAGCTGCTGCTGAGCCGGATGCGGATGGTGAACTGGCATTATTTCCAGGACGAGACGGTACGCTTCAGCGAGATCACCCTCCTGGGCGGGGACAACGGCAGCGGCAAATCAACCATCATCGACGCTCTGCAGTACGCTTTGGTGGCGGATATCCGTAAGATCCGCTTCAACTCCTCGGCGTCCTCCCCGCGGCAGAGTGCCCGGAGCCTGGAGAGCTACGCCCGTTGCAAAATGGGGATGGAGGGGGCCGAGGACGCCAGGGACGATACTATCAGCAACATCGTGCTGGAGGTCGTCTCAGGCGAACGGGTATTCTGCGCCGGGGTCGCCGTCGAGGCCTTTACCGACGGGACGGTGAAGGAGCAGCAGTGGATCCTCGACGATCACCGCCTCGAGGACGTGCCGTTGGTCCGCGAGGACCGCTACCTGCCGGTGAAGGAGGTCCGGAAAGGCCTGCAGCGCCTGGGGGCGGTCCTTTGCGCGACCAAGCGCGAGTACCAGGCCCAGCTCACGATGCGCCTGAAGGTGCACCGCCGCAATGTGACATTCAACCCCTATCTGGAGGCCCTCCTGCGCTCGGTCTCTTTCACCCCCCTCACTTCGGTGGACCAGTTCGTCTGCGACTACATCCTGGAGGAGCGCACCGTCGATGTGTCGGCCATGCGGGAGAACCTGAACAACTACCGGGAAGCGGAGGATGAGGCGACCCTGATGGAGCGAAAAATCGAGGTCCTCGAGGATATTGAAAAAAGACAGGCCGAGGTTGATACCATCCGCCGCCAGATCGAGAGCCAGGATTACCTGCGCCTGAAGGCCGGGCACCTTCTCAAGCAGCGGGAGGTGGAGCTGAATGGAGAGGCCCTGAAAAAAGCCCACACCGCCCTGACTACGGTGCAGCAGCGAATCGAAGAAATGGAAGAACGCCGCAGCCGCTACGAACAAATGCGGGTTGAGCTGCGCGCCGCCCTGGCGGCCAACGATACCCAGCGCCTCCTGGAGAGCCTCGAGCACAAGCGGGAGGACCTCGCGCGACGACGTGATGAATACCGCCGTCAGGCCGACCGTTTCGACGCTGTCCGTCGTCGGTCCGCCGAAGAGCTGGGCCGGGAACTCGACGAGGACATGGACGGGGAGATCGAAGCCCTGACCGGCGAGCTGGATAACGCCGGGGAGGAGGTAAGCCGCCTGAACCTCCGGATCAAGGAGGAGCTTGCCCTGCTGGCGGACCTGCAGGCGGAGCTGGAAGAGCTTGAGGCGGGGAATCTGCGTTATCCCGAGGCGGTGATGTCCCTGAAACAGAGTCTCGAAGACGCCGGGATCGACACCTGGATCTTCGCGGAGCTGCTGGAAGTGGGGGAAAGCCAGTGGCAGAACGCCGTGGAGGGAAGCCTGGCCGACCGCCGCTTTGATCTCCTGGTGGAGGAGGGAAACTTCGAGGAAGCCTTCGTCCTGTATCGGCGGCAGGAGCCGGAAGTCGCCGGGGTCGGTCTGCCCCACCTCGCCCCGATGAGGGGTGCCGGGGTGGCCGGCGGTTCCCTCGCCCAGACGCTGGGGACGGAAAACCCCCTGGCTCTCCGCTACGGCGCGAAGCTCCTGGGAGACCTCATCCGCACAGAGTCCGACAGCCTCACGGATTTTGACCGCGCCGTCACCCGGGATTGTCTGTATTACACCGACCACACGGTGTTTCGCCTGGAGCCCGAGGTCTATTCACGCTGGTATATCGGCAGTGAGGCGCGACGACGCCGCAGTGAAATAGTTGCCGCCGAGATCCGACGCCTGGAGGGCAAATACAAAACCTCCAGGGAGGAGCTGGAAAAAGCCCTCCACAGAAAAAATATGCTCACCCGGGTCTTCGGAGAACTGCACCAGGTGAAGGATCTGGCCACGGCCCGCGCTCTCGAAACCCAATATACCCTCCACTGTGAGGAAGTGGAGCGGCAGATCGCTGAGATCGACGTCTCCGAGATAGAGGACCTCCGCGGGCGGATCAAATCCGCCGAAGAGACCCTCGCCGGACTCCGGAACGAACAAAGTACGGCGAACGAGAAGGTGGGGGCTCTGCGGGGCGAGATTGAAATGCGGGAAGCGGAAGCCGGACGACTCGAAGTCGCCGAAAAGGAGGCAGAATCCCTCCTGGAGGACTTCCTGCGGGACCGCCGCCACCGCCTGGAGGACTTCGAGGACTACCTCCGAGGCCGACTCCGGGGAGGGGACAGCGCCTCCTTCGGAGAGCTTCAGAAGGTCCTCGCCAACTACGTGGGCGCCCGCAAGGGCCTGGAGGCCCGCCTTGCAAAGGCGGCGGGGGGGCTCCTGAAGCTGGAGGACCGCTTCAACC
>CAZJIN010000001.1:0-29063 GCA_964545955.1 uncultured Sediminispirochaeta sp. | reverse complement strand
CCACAGAAGGCAAAATTGGCAGGAAAATAACTTTTCAGGGAGCTACGGCAAAAAACAAATCCCTGGTTGCAGCATTTGAGCAAAAACTGCAAAAACCCATTACGGTTTCCAAATTCTGCCATTTAACAGGGGCCTTGGGAGTAGCACTGGAATTATATAAAGAAAATGCAGGGGTAAGAAAATTCAGAGGACTGGATATCTATAAAAAAGAAATTCCTGTTTACAGCGAAATCTGTAATTTATGTAACAACAATTGCAAACTCAAAATTGCGGAAATTGACAACGAAACAGAAGCTTACGGTTTCTTATGCGGAAGGGATTATAATATTAAAAAATTCGTGAAAAATCCCTCGCTCTCATTCCACCTGATAAAAAAGAGAAAAGAAATTTACAGGTTCACACCAAAAACAAATGAAAGCTCACTAACCATAGGAATCCCGGCCGGTCTCTACCTTTATGAAGAAATCCCTTTCTGGCGTAAATTTTTTGATTTGCTGACCATTCAAACCATTACAAGTGAGGTTCATACAACTCCTGTTAAAGATGGGAAAAAAGTGAGCGGTTATCGGCCATTCTGGAGAGGCGACCGTCCGGATTCACCGCTACCGGTTCCTCTACGCATTCCAGCAGGGGAAGGTCGTAATGGCTATCGGAATAGAAGGAACAGCAGGAGAGTTCTGCCTTGTGTTTCTCCACGAACTTCAGGACCCTGGCCTGTTTTCCCGGTCCGAAGGCCGGGTCACCATCGAAATTGCCCGTCAGGACTTCATCTCGTACTTCGAGTTTTGTGGCCACTACCTCAGGGACTTCCAGATATCTGGCCAGGGGCAGCACCACGGATTCCGGAGCGGATGTTGCCAAGACTACGATTCTGCCCCTGTCCCGTTCCAACTGTATCAGGCGCATCGCCTCCAGGTAGATCTGTGGTTTGATTTTGGTCTGAAAAATCTCCTCCGCCATTTTTTTTATCTGTGAGAAGGGAATACCCTGGAATTTTTTCAATAGAAGGCTGAACATTGAGGGATCGAGATACCCTGTCCTGTAGCGAAAATAGAACACCGGCAATTTCAGGAACCACCAAAAGGGAATGATTCCCCTCCGCATACTCAGACCGGCCAGGTGTTTTCCCGTGGATCCACAGAGGATGGTATGGTCCACATCAAAAAAGGCGAAACAGCGCTTATCCATCGTTGAATTCCGTTGTCCTCAGGTAGGTAAAATTCCTATCCGCCCTCCCCGTGTAGTTCCCCCGGTAATACTCGGGAACGAGGGCGGCCATATACTCCATCATCTCATCTACGATGGCACGGCGAACGGTACTAGTCACCCTGCCTTCAGGAGCCTTTATTCTGAAAGGACGCCCCACCTTCAGGGTCACGGGGGTACGTCTGAAACGCTTCAGGTTGTACCAGAATCGCTCTCCCCCGTAGTGGACTATGGGCAGTATGGGAACCCCCGCCCTGAGGGCGAGAATCACCACTCCCGGATTGCCGGGGCCCATCCTGCCGTCATAACTGCGGGTTCCCTCCGGCGCGATCATCAGGATATGCCCCTCCCTGAGTCGTTTCTCCGCCGTTCGCAGAGCGGTAAAATCGGCGGTATCCCTCCTGATGGGAATCCCGTTCCACAGTGTTGCCAGCCTGCCGAGAAAAGGATTTTCCCACGTCTCTCTTTTTACCAGAGAGCTGGTTAAGCGGGGATACAGGAACGGATAGATAATCGGTACTTCCAGAAAGTTGATATGATTCACCACCACAATACAGGGCCCATGGTCCGGTAGCCTCTCACTTCCCTCTTCTTTGATTCTGCAGAGGATTCGAAAGAGCCATCGAATAACAGTGGTGACAAAACGGCCGAATACGCCCAGATCAGTTTTCACCCATCACCCCTTCCTCGGGGATGATCGGATCTGAAGAGCCCCCGGAATACATCGCACGGACAACTCATCACTATTAATGCTGATAGTCTCTCCATCGGCATGACATACCAAGCCTCCCCCGGGGGCGGTGATCCTGAATTCCGAGGCCCTCCCGGTCACCACATTGGGATTGCCCTTCTGGGTCCCGCGGGTATATTGTCCTATTGCCTTGAGAAGACTACTTCTGGGTAGGTGCCCCCGGGTCATACAGAGATCAAAGAGACCGTCGGTTATTATGCTTTCAGGGGCCATGAAAAAAGCCCCCCCCATCCGACGGCCGTTCATGATTGAAATTTGCTGGCTCACCGTATCAAGACTCCCGTCTTCTCCGTTTTTCCACCTGATACTGACCTGCGGGCCCTCCGGATAGACCAACAAAACCTTCAGGGCCCCATATACATAACCCAGAAAGCCAGGAATCCAGGACATCTTCGCGGCTTCAAGCCCGACCAGGGTATCAAAACCGATGCCTATCCCGTTTCCGAAAAACCGTCCCTCCGGGTAATACCCACCGAGAACTAGACCAACGTCCATACTATAGTTCTCCTCAGCGGCCAGTATACGGCATGCTTCATGAAGATCATGGGGGACCCCCGCTCCGTAGGCAAAATCATTCCCCCGTCCCATCGGAAGGACCCCGAAAACGGGGAATCCAGTTAGATCGCCCTTTGTTTCAAGAAACCGCTTCGCCTGCATCAGACCGTTTATCACCTCGTTCGTCGTCCCGTCTCCCCCTGCCGCGACAACTACCCCGGAACTCCCTCCCTTCTCACCACGGGAGAAGACGAAGTCGATAGCCCTTTGCCTGGCCAGCTCAATCGCGTGGCCGGACCCCCGGGTCAGGACCAGTTCGTAAGGCATAGCCAGCTTATCGAGTTCCGCTTCGAGGCCCGCAATCCGTTTCATGGATTTCCCGTGGTCGGCAGTGGGATTGAAGATAATATAAAAAAGTTTTTCCTGCATCCTGACTCCACCTGAATTAATAGGTTATTTCGTACATTCCTTAAAGCATCTAATCGAGAAGGACCTGCGTCTTAGCTGTTTGTAACTTCCTGAACGCGTCTTCATATCCAAGCCCATAAGTGGCCGCGTAGATTGTCTCTTCAAAATACCTGCCCTTCTCGTTCTCAAAGCCGAAAACCGGGTATTCCAGGAATTTTCTGATAGTCAGCGCGTCAATTCCTTTTTTGAGAAGGTAATTATAAAAACGGATCTTCCTGAGGGCGACATGACTGCCCTCCGCGTCGTAGAGAAAACCGATACTGTCCAGAATTTGCTCAAAGGGACTTCGGGAAAAATGGAATACCCGTGTAAAATTATCCGATTCATGTAAATACCCACTGCGTTTAAGCGCATCAACCATATCCATCATCAGGGTGTGAACGGTCTTTGGACCGAGTGTTGTCCTCAGGATCATAACCGCCACATCGGTGTTGGTCCGGTTCTTCAGTAAAAGAGCGGGGATATCGTAGTTGATGATATAGTACTCACCGAAGTGTTTGATAGTCTGGCCGTTGAGATGGAGGATCTCCTTTTTATCTACCCATATATTGAAGAGGTCTTCCCGTGAGAAACCGAGTTTTTTCATAGCTTCGAAGGAACCAAGAATCCTTGCTTCTTCAAAATCCGTCTTGAAATACCTTGAAAATTCCCGTCGCATATATTCCGTGAAAAGCCGTTTCCCCTTTTTCGCAAAGAGGATCTTGAGCCGATAATGGTGCTCAATGATCCTGCGCCGGCTGATAAACTCACCGGGAAGATTAGCCAGATACACCAGCTTTACATTTTCCCTGTAGAGTGGTGTCGCCTGAATTGTGCGCATCATAGTACTTTCGACCTGCACGCCGTTCGTTTCCGGGCGAAGATACACACACACATCCTGACAGGTCTCGGATTCACAGCTGGATTCAAAGGGAATTACCACTGTTGGAAAATCCTTCACATGACCACTCATCTCCTATGTCTCCCTATATGGGGAAGTGTAATGGATACCGTCACCGGTTGTCACCTTCATTTTCAATTTTTACCTAATTTTTCCCCGACAAGGCGGGCAAGAGCTGACCATTATCAGCCTCCTTCGAAGGCTCTATGGCCTAGTCGCGTCAGCTTCTTCCCTCGCCGATAGATAAGCGTTCAACCTGTCCGTGAGGGAGATCATATTCTCTCGCCCTTCAGGGTCCTTCAGCACCGTCTGTCCATCTATCGTTTTGAGTGGAATTGCCCCCATGCTCGTACTGGAAATAAACAGGCCATCGAAGCTTTTCCCGAGGATTTCCTTCAGAACCGGAGACTCAAAAACTACCTTCACCCCCTCTTCCGCACAGCATTCGAGAATGTGTTTTCGTGTAACCCCGTTGAGCACGTTCTCGTCAGCGGTGTACAGAGTACCCCCACCGAAGGCAAAGAGGTTGCTCCTGGCCCCTTCCGGAACCAAACCATTCCTATCGACAAAAAGCGCTTCCAGAGCCCCCTTCTCCGATGATTCCCTCCTTGCCATGTAATTCAAGAGGAGGCAGCTTGATTTAGCCCTTGGAAAAAGCCTCTCCCCCGGGTAAGTCAACACATCCACCCCCTCTCGATAATACTCAGAGGGGTACTTGGGAAGGGGAGAATAGAAGGCGTAGTAAAAGGGTTCCCTTCCCCCGAACAACTGTATCCGAAGGGTGGCTTCGTCAACACCATTGGCCTCCACCAGGCGGTGTACCCCGTCAATAAAATGCGCTTCATCGAAGGGATGCTCAAGCCTCAATATGTGGGCCGACTCGAACAGGCGCTCCAGGTGTTCTTCCACAAAGAGAGCCCTTCCCCCCTTCACCTTGAGAGATTCGTATACCCCGAAGCTCATCAGCACTTCCGGTTGCTCCACGGGGAGCAATGCCCGGGCTTTATCTATGAGCGTACCGTTGTGAAGGGCGTATCTCATACCATATCCAGATCAAAAAACTGAGATCCGGTGGTAATGCCGCGATCCAGGAGATCTACCGCAAGACAACTGTGCACCGGGATCACGCCGACCAGATCCCCGGGCTTCACCTTTGAGAGAAACATCGCATCCACCCGCGCGACCCCATGCTCCTGGCTCACCGATTTCACGTAGTTGTAACGGTCTACCGCCCCCCAGCCGTCGGGACTGGCTTCAACCACGTACCCGTACATTCTCTGTCCTTCAATTTCGGGGTGGTCCTCCGGTTGGGCGGATAGATGAATAGCCCCTCCATAGAGGATTAGTTCGCTGCGGTCCTTGTGGACTGCCACAACAGGGCAGGCCACTGCCGCCGCGACTTCAGTTTCATCGCAGGAACCCAGGTGCAGTTGTTGCGCGTCAAAATAGACAAAGTTTCCCGGTCGCACTTCATCAACACCGGAAAAATCTTCAGCGGCAGTCGCTCCAGGTGTGTCTCCCACGGAAATGAGGCATTGTTCCAATCCCGCAGCCAGTACGCCGTCACGGAGCTGCCCCATCCCATCGGCGATACCCCTAAAAATCCGTGTCCTCTCTCCAACGTCGTATATATGGTAGGTGTGCCCCGCATGGGTGAGGAGCCCCTGAAACTCTATACCGGGAAGTTCCTCAATCTTCCTGCTCAGGTCGACTATAGCCTCCCGATTGCCCCAGGGTATCCCCGTTCGTCCGTACCCGGTATCCACCTTTATCCAGATCCCCACGGGATTGACAAGCTCCCGGCTCAGCTGCTCGGCAATCTCAGGGGTAAGCACGAGTAGGTTCAATTTGACCCTCCCGGCCAGGTCGTTTATATCATCAATCTCCCGGGTATTGACCGGAAAGGCTATGGTGATATCCTCCCACCCATGGGAGGCAAAGTACATACCCATTTTCACCGAAGAAACTGTAATGGACTTCACCCCCTGTTCCCTGTACCACTCACCGACCAGGGCGCTTTGATGGGTTTTGAAATGGGGCCGAAAAAGGACCCCACTCCTCTCGGCCTTCTTCCTCATCACCCGAATGTTTTCCTTGACCCTGTCGGGGCGGATCACCAGAGTGGGTCTCCTTATCTGTGTAGTCCAAGCCATCTATCGCTCCTTATACCAGGGCAGGGCATCCAGGTCCACGTTGCCACCGGATAGAATAATCCCCGCCTTCAAGTCTTTCACATTGACAATTCCCTTCAGGACCGCCGCCACCGGTACCGCGGACGAAGGTTCAATCACGATCTTCATCCGTTCCCATACCAGTTTCATCGCGTCGATGATCTGATCTTCCTCCACCAGCACTATATCGGTCATATTTTCACACAGGATGGGAAAGGTGTTCGATCCCAAGGAGGTCCTCAAACCGTCGGCCACCGTATCGGGATGCTCCGGAAACACGAGACGCCCCCCTTGAAAGGAGCGATACGCGTCATCCGCCGCGGCGGGCTCACAACCTATCACCTTCTGTCCCTTGCCGAAGTGCCGCACCGCCAGGGAAGTACCGCTCATGAGGCCGCCACCCCCTACAGGTCCAAGGACTATATCGAGATCTCCCACCTCTTCAAGCAGTTCGATGGTCGCAGTCGATTGCCCCGCGATCACCCTCAGATCATTGGAAGGATGAATAAACTCCGCCCCCGTCCGGTCCACGACCTTACGTAGACTCTCCTCGCGGTCTTTCAGAGTGGAAGGGCAGAAAACAACCTCCGCACCATAGCCCTTCACGGCGTTTACCTTCACCTGAGGGGCATTCTCAGGCATCACGATGACGGCGGGAATCCCCCTCATTCGGGCCGCCAGGGCGACCGCCTGGGCATGATTGCCCGACGAGTGGGTCGCAACCCCTCGGCCCGCCTGTTCGTCGGTCAGGGAGAACACCGAGTTCACCGCTCCGCGGAATTTGAAAGCCCCGCCCTTCTGAAAATTCTCACATTTGAAAAAAAGCCGCCCCCCGGTCATATCGTCAAAGGTCGTTGAGGTCAGTACCGGGGTCCGTCGCGCATGGGGTCGCACTCTCTGAAAGGCAGCCAGGAGTGTATCTCTATCGGGAAAATGGTTCATTTCTTTCCTTCCTCCACGGTTTGATCATACCGCTATTTTAGAATCAGAGCAAAAAAAGAGCAACTGTATCCGTCAAAATACGAACCACCTTGCGCGGAACTTCAGCATACTCCCTATCTTTTTACGTCTATAACAAAAATCGTGAATAGAATAGTGGTTATATTCACTTTACAAAAAATAAAAATATTCTTATATATTTTTATTGAGAAATATTTCGTAATATTGTATATTAAGGGTGTAAATAAACTCTAAAAAAGGGGGTTATACAACCTTGAGTGACGTAAATTCAGGTACAACCGTGTCTTCCGGCGGGAGCAGCATTCGCCGTTCATCCCGTTCGAGAAGCCGAAAGAAGAAAAAGAACCAGCTACCCTTTGGTGTAGCACTGCTCGTACTTATAGTGGCGATCGGGATTTACCTTGGAACCCGCAATGAGCAGTTGGTACTGTTCTGGATCACCGGGCTTGCCTTCGGATATATTCTGCAGCACGCACGATTCTGTTTCACCGCAGCGATGCGGGATCCATATTTGACCGGTGGTACAAATCTCACGAAGGCCGTTCTCACGGCTTTTGCGATCACATCGATCGGTTTCATCGCCGTCAAATACGGTGCCTACTTGCGAGGACTTCCCCTTCCCGGACAGGGATATGTGGTACCGGTGAGTCTCGCCACCGCTATTGGAGCATTTATGTTCGGTATCGGAATGGTAATCTCCGGTGGATGTGCCTCGGGAACACTGATGAGAGTCGGTGAGGGATTTACCATGCAGATCCTCTCACTCTTCTTCTTTGTCGTAGGATCACTGTGGGGCGCCCACGATTTTGGGTGGTGGAAGCTCAATGTGATATTGAAGGGAAAAGCCGTTTTTCTGCCCGATCTGTTCGGATGGATCGGCGCAGTTATCATTCAATTGCTCATTATCGCGCTGCTTTGGATTGCAGCGGACAAATGGGCCGACCGTAAAGAAAAAGAAGCATAAGGAGATACCAGAATGAAGGAAGTAGAACTTGACTGTTATGGGGAAGCCTGTCCGGTACCTCTCGTAAAGGCACAGAACAAACTCAAAGAAATGGAAGTCGGTGATGTACTGATCGTACAGATTGACCACAGTTGCGCGATGAAAAACGTTCCCGAATGGGCCCGCAAAGAGGGACACAACGTTGAAGTCGAAGAAATCGACGACGGCGAATGGGAAGTCATCATAGAAAAAGCGAAATAGGCACACTAAAAAAGGAAGGAATAGAAATATGAAAGAAATAGAACTTGACTGTTATGGGGAAGCCTGTCCGGTACCTCTCGTAAAGGCACAGAACAAACTCAAAGAAATGGAAGTCGGTGATGTACTGATCGTACAGATTGACCACAGTTGCGCGATGAAAAACGTTCCCGAATGGGCCCGCAAAGAGGGTCACAACGTCGAAGTCGAAGAAGTCGACGACGGCGAATGGGAAGTCATCATAGAAAAAGCGAAATAATCATACGGAGGCAACCGTTTTGGGTATTAAAGACAATAAATATTACAAAGAGTGGATCAAAGGTGCCTGGCCGTATTTGACCGGGGCTGTTCTACTCTCCGTATTTCAGATCGTTACCCTGGTCACCACCGGTAGCCCTTGGGGTGTTTCCGGAGTCCTGGCCAACTGGGGCGCATGGATCTTCGAGGCCTTCGGCGGCAGCGTGGACAAGTGGTACTACTTCTCCAGTGAAGGCGCTCAGAGGACCCTTGAGGGCGGTGTTTTGAACCACGGTGGGAGTATTCGTAATATAGGTATCATTTTCGGCGCTCTGGTGGCGGTCTTGCTTGCTTCGGGATTCAAGCTCAAGAAGATCAAGTCCATGAAGCAGGTCATAGCCGCGATTCTCGGCGGACTTCTGATGGGCTACGGAGCCCGGATCGGTTACGGGTGTAACATCGGAGCTCTCTACAGCGGTATCGCTTCTTTCTCCCTTTCGGGATGGGTATTCGGAGTATTCATCTTCCTCGGGGCAATCGTGGGAAGCAAGCTGCTGGTAAAGTATTTTATGTAGGATATTTTTTAAAAAAAAGACTAATTCAGGAGGATTTTTATACATGCGTGAGAAAAAACGTGAAGAATACGATGTAGTGATTATCGGCGGAGGCGCAGCCGGCCTAACGGCCGGGATCTACTGCGGTCGTGCCAGGCTAAAAACACTTATCATTGAAAAGGCCCTCGTCGGAGGCCTGGCTACCTATACCAACGAGATTGAAAACTTTCCCGGCTTCCCGGAAGGGACCGGCGGCCTGGCCCTCATGGACCTGTTTAAGAAACAGGCGGAAAAATTCGGAGTGACCTTCAAGTTGACCGATGTAAAAACCGTCGATTTCAAATCGGAGAAAAAAACCGTAGAAACTTTCCGAAATATCTACGAGGCTAAAACCGTCATTGTGGCATCAGGGGGTCGCCCCAGAATCACGAAGGCAAAGAACGAAGAAAAATACCTCTTCGACAAGGGCATCTCCTTCTGCGCCACCTGTGACGCCGCCGCTAACACCGACAAGACCGTCATGGTCATAGGGAGCGGCGACGCCGCTATCGAAGAAGGAATGTTCCTGGCCAAATTTGCCAAAAAGGTGATCGTATCGGTCATCCACGACACCGGCAAGATGGACTGCAATGAAATTGCCAAGGACCAGGCCCTCAACCACCCGAAGATGGAGTTCAAATGGAACACCGTCGTGGATTCCTTCGAGGGTGAAGAGCATCTGGATACGGTGGTTCTGAAGAACCTTAAGACCGGCGAACTTGATCCTGTTACGGTCGACACCTGTTTTGAGTTCATCGGCTACGAACCCAATACCGAAATCTTCAAGGGGATCCTCAACCTGAGCAAACAGGGCTATGTGATCACCAACGAGGAGATGGAAACCGGAATTCCGGGAGTCTACGCCTGTGGCGACGTCCGTGAAAAGGGCCTCAAACAGGTCGCGACAGCCGTCGGTGACGGAGCCATCGCCGGCGTGAACGCCGAGAAGTGTATTGCCGAAGAAGAGGTTTTCGAGAACCAGATCATGCAGAAGGACAAAATCGGCATGATCTATATCTATTCCGCCATCGACGCCCCGAGCCGTGAGCTTCTGCCCACCCTCCAGGAGATCGAGAAGGAACACGAGGACCAGGTTAAACTCAATGTAATCGACCTGTACAAGGGCAAATCCCTCTGCGACCGCTTGAGCTGTGATGTAGAACCGATGACCATATTTTACACCATCGACGGTGAGGTGGCATCGATCAGCACCGATTGTTCCGTTCCCGCGGTCAAGAAGCAGCTTCAGGAACTGGTAGCTGAGAAGGAAGGGGCCAGGGCATAAACCTCGAAGCCATCGATACTCCGGTCTCGGGACTTCGGTCTCGGGCCTTCAGTCTTGGGGCCGGAAAAGAAGGGTGGCGCTGAAGTTCAAATCTGAAAATCAGCACAAAAAATTGTTTTCCATAAAAAGCCGTCCTGCTTCAGGTTACACGTTAACCTGAGCGGAACGGCTGCTTTTTAAAACGCCTACTTGTACACCAGTAAAGCCCGTGGTTCGAAGACCTGGAAGGTGAAGGATTCTGTGAAATAGAGTGAAACAGTCCTGGTGCTATGGGAGGAATACCCGATCGATATATCCTGTCCGATACTCATCTCGAAGTCACCGCCCCGAGCTGAGAGCAGCAGGGGCTTCTGCAGATGTCGTGAAGGAATAATCGCACCCCCAAGAAGTTTCTCCAGATGTTGTTCCAGGGGCATACCCCCCGCGAAGCTTTTGATGTTCTGCCATACTTCCATGGGAACGGCGAGATTGCAGGGGCCTTCAATACCATTTCTAATCAACTCGGCAATACCCGCGGATACGGCACCGGCAATCTTTCCCTGTTCACCGGGAAACTCGATCTTTCCCCTGTTCGCTGCCGCCTCGAATAAGCCGTTAATCCCGGCATCCTTCAAACCCTCGAATAACGCCCTGTCCTCAAAACCTGCAAGCGCCTCAGCGGCCTCTTCGACGGGGGCAAGATCCACGTCCCGCGATCCCCTCACCGCGTTATCCATCTCCCACACATCAAGTTCAAAGGGAATTCTCAACTCCAGAAGGGGCTTCACGTCATACAGCCCATAGGAAACCTTCCCCTTCTCCTTTATGTCCTTCAACCGACCTCCTGTCAAAACCTGCCGGTCCCAGCTCCCGGATACCGACACATCCACCATAAAACGGGCGGACAGGGAATTCCTCAGATATGTCCTGGCCAGTTCGTCAATTTCGTCCCACGCACGGTCTGAAATTGGTGCTAAATTCCTTCTTAATATATCCATACTCATCTACTCCTTCTTAGCTTTTTCCGCCGATTCCAAGGCTTGAGTTTTCTCCGCTCCCCGCGGAAGTACCTCCCCCTTCACTTCCCTCTGAGGCCTCCTCGAGTTCGGTGATATCTCCAGTGGTGAATAAAAAAGTCTTCAACGCCTCATCCCATTCGGGCATGTTGCGGCGAAGCCACTCCAGGGCCATGCAGGCGTGCTCAATCTCCTCATCACGGTTGTGGGCCATGATTGCCGCAAGGGCCGGGTCATCTGAGACATCCACCCGCTGGTTGTACCAGTCAATAGCCTCTACTTCTTCCTTCAGACTTTTGAGAGCCCGGGAATAATTTTTTGCATCCGACGACAATAGATCAATGGATTCATGAAAATCAGCCATACTTAATCCTCCTTGAATGAACTTATTACAATGTACTAACATTCGGGATTTTTACAAAATGGAAGGAGAACTATTATTCGGCCTTCGACATCCGTCGAAGGTCACGACGGTACAGGAAGACCCCGGGCCACAGCATGAAGAAGGTGATCAACCGTTTTTGAGCGGATTTAAAAATATCATCCGGAATGACTCCGGCATGGAGGGAAAACCGCACGTAGTTAGCGCAGCTCTTAATCCGGTGGACCAGGGGGGCCCGTTGTGCCGAAAATTCGTTGTAAAAGGTCGCGGAGGCCTTTGGGCTCTCCACCCACCGCCGCAACTCCTCGATGGGGTCGGTTTTTTTTTCAATATCGAGTATAAGAAATATATCATTCACATACCGGGTGATCGCCCTGATCCCCAGCCTGTTCAGGACCAGTTGTTCCGGTACAAACTCCTCCCCCTCGAATACGGGAAAAAGCCCCTGCCGCAGCACCTCCGTCCGCAGGAAACCCCACTTCCGCCCGGAAACCCCGTAATGAGAGGTAGTCTCAATACTGTTCGAATCAAAAGGAGAGGAGGGAAAAGTCGTCCCGTAGACTTCACCCGTCCGCAACGCCGCCAGGCCCGTCACCGAGATGAAGAATCCCCTCTCCTCCTCCGGTATAGCTTCCCAGTGGGCCGCCATTTTTTCCAGTGCCTCCGGAGCCGGTTGTCCGTCGGTATCGAGGATGAGAAAAAACTCACCCTCCGCCGTGTTCACACCTTTGTTGATCGCCGCCGCCCGTTCCCTTTTTTTTGAAACCACGGAACGAACTACAAAATCCGCCTCCCGGGCAAGATCTTCCACGGCGGAGCAGGGGCCCACCCCCGTCTCTTGACAGACCACCACCCATTCAAAATCGCGAAGGGTCTGCTCTTTCAGACTCGCCCACAGGCGGCTGAGGGCTTCCACCGACTCGGGGAGGGGGGTACAGATGGTAAAACGTATGCTGCCTCTGGTCATGGATGTTCATCTTAATTATGGGTACCTGTTGGGTCAAGGCTTGTGGTGATCCTCGGTGAGGCTGCCGGAACACGGCGGATGCTCCAACCGACTTAGACCCCCTTCTTGTTCAACCCCTTTAGCCTTTTCCTTTTTCGATTCCAGGAGAAAAAAAATCCCCAGTGCAGCCGCTCCGAACAGGGATATTCCCGCCATTAGCGGCCATACCGAACGAACATTCAGATAGATTTTTCAACCTGCGGTTCTTTCCACCCCGCCCAGATGGTCCGCCCAGTTTTCAGGCCAGCGGTGGTAGTAACGACCCATCTCCATCACCTGCAGATGGGAAAAAATATTCATCGTAATCGACGGAAACCCCACCAACAACAGATAGAGCGGCCCCAGCATCCTGGACTGCCGGGTATGCCCCCATTCATGGGGTACCATATCCAGGGCCTCCGGATGGTGATACACAATAATATATTTTCCGAGAGAAACCCCCATCGGGAGCCCGGTCAAAAAAACCTTCGCGCAATGGTATTCCTGGTAGAACCTCGCCCCCGTCAGGAGGACGACCAGGAGCCCCAGCAGGTGCTGGGGCAACTGCCACAGGTAGAGCAGCATTGCTTCCACTTTTTTAAATATCATCGGCGTTTCCTTGAGATTGATTCTATGTCGGTGGGACAGAATGACTGAAAACCCGATTTTTTTCAAGGGAGAAGTTCTTGTGTACACGGTGGTGCAATTTTTTTGTATATTATAACTATGAAAGAATTTACATATATGACACAAGACTATTTTGAATCCGGTAGTGAAATTGAAAACTACCTCAGGGATCTGCGAAGCTACCGTTCCCTGGTTCGTTCTCTGACCCGTGACGCGGTAGTGCAGAGTTCTCACATTGAAGCTTTACAGAACGCCCTGCAAGGCCATCCCCAACCGGTAACAGCGACAGCCCACACCGAAGGCTGGTGCGGCGATTGGGCGTGCAACCTTCCCATCCTCCGTTCCCTTTTTCGGGAGACGAACGTCCCCTTTCGCGTTTTTGACGAGGAGCATCATCCGGAACTAAAAGAACATTATCGCTCCGAGGGTACCGTACATATTCCAGTAGTCTCGCTGTGGGATGGTGAGGGGAAAGAGATCGGTCGATGGGTCGAAGCACCTGAAACGGTAGCCCCCCTGAAAACTGAATGGAAAGAAAGAAATCCCCGTCTCATGGAGCTCTACGCAAAAAAGGCCGAGGACCCCGAAGCGGAAAAGGAATTCGCCAAGTTGTACCGCAAGTTCCTGGAGGACATGGCCGTCTGGTACCGTGATGAGGGAAAGTGGAACGACACAATTGAAGAGATTATCGCCCTCGCTCAAAAAGGTAAAAACAGCTAAGGTGTTTTCGAAATCTTACCTTCCAAGGCCCCTCACCTGTTAATATCAACCAGATCGTAGTAGACCAGCGACAACAGCACGGTCCACCCCACAAAGTGGAACAGTATGGTTCCAAAACTGCCCAGGGTCCCCGACATGGTGTTGAGGGTTGCACTGATAAGAAATACCGAAGAGATCAGAAGGAGTACGGATATGAGGTGGGTAAAAACGGCCATCCCCGTTCCCTTCTGCTCTCGGTAGCTGGTGGTCGTCCAGATAAGAATCAGGGTAGACCAAATGATCGGAATGGCCACAAAATAGAGAAGCAGGTTGTTTTCCTCGGGAAAACTGTAATCCATATAAAATTCGAAAAACCCCACGCCGAAGACAACGATGATCACATCGCGCATCCAGACGAAAGTCCTGATCTTGCTGCCCGCTCTCTTATTGTTCATGAAAAAAGTGTACCCCAAAAATCTCCCACGACACAAGCGTGCGCGTCGCGCAGCTCCTCTATTCACACAACATAAAAAGTTCCGCCTAAATTGATAACACTCCATACATCACAGTGATAATGTGACGGAGTTGTTCCGCCCTTGTTGAATCAATCCTACCTATCTGTTTTCCTATTCTTCCCCTGGAGATGGTCCTGATTTGATCCACCGCAATCTCGGAATTTTGCCCTCCTACCATTGTCTGTACCCGACTGGGCCATTTTTCGTGAATCCTTGATGTAAGTGGACAGACCACTACGGTTTCGAGAGAACGGTTCATTTCATTATCGCTGATTACAACCACGGGCCTTGTTTTGGACATTTCGCTTCCCCTGACAGGATCAAGACTGACCCAATACACACCGTATCGCTCAATCATCCAACCCGTCTCCACTCACGGAATCCCATTCTTCCCACTCCAGGGCTTCTTCCTTCTCCGCAGCCATTTCCCGATAGGAATCTTTCCATGAAAGGGGGTAGGATCGTTGCTGAGGCTGGAGGAAAATACCGTTACGCTCCTCTTCAATCTCGACCTCCGTGCCTTCTTTCAGTCCATAGAGGTCAATAATCTGTTTCGGCAGTCGGATTCCCCGGGAATTGCCGATTTTTATTATCTTTACCTTCATGTAATAACCGTAATTACTTTTTTCATTTGTGTCAATCCTTTTGTTTTTTTAAATTCCTCCGCACCCCTGGCACCCGTGGTAAATACCTTACGGAGGAGAAGAAATGAAATACCTAGCAAATACACCCGATCAACTGTCAAAGATACTGCGGGCACGGCGAAGGAGTCTCGAACTGACTCAACAGGAGGCCGGCAAGCTGGTCGGCTTGCTGCCAAAAACGGTATCCGCCCTCGAAAACAGATCAGAGAACAACAGTGTAGAGACGCTCTTCAAATACCTCTTGGCTCTCTATTTTGAGATGAAACTGCGACCGAAAGAGCTCCCCCCCAATACCGAAAAGAGACCGGAGTGGTAGAGACATGAGCCGTAAATCAAAGAAAAAAGGCTTACAATCTTATGCAAAGATGCTTGGACACCTCGACCGATACGGGCTTACCGAGGCTGTGTTGTGCTCCGACTGCAAGGTGCCTGAGGGCAATTCCGCAGTCGAGGCGCTTCGAGTATTTTTTGCCTAAACCTCCGGAGCTGGTACTCGCTCCGCCGTCATCCGTTTCGACAGACAACCGGTCCGCCTCGAAGCGAAACACCCAGGGTTGACGGTTCAGTGCCGAAGGTGCAAGTCGCCCCGCTTCAGCAGCGATTTTTGCCCAGTCCGGCCAGCGCCCAAGGAGTTCTCCGACGCACATCTGTTCCAGGGATTTGCGCTTCCGGCTACCCGCAAGGCCGCTCATCACCTTTTCAGACAAGGTGTGCCCATCCTTAGGATAGCCCAGAGGGGAAACCGCCACAACCTGCTCCTGCCGCTCTATCTCGAGATCCTTTGTAGCCGCCCCTGCGTCGAAGGTTCCCGAGACCCAGCAGGTTCCCAATTCGAGCCGCGTCGCCTCGAGAACAACCGCCTGGCCAATATAACCGAGTTGTTCATAACTGTTTTCTTTTTCGGGTGTCCCAATAAAGGCGATATAGGAAGGGGCCCCTTTAATAACCCCATAGCCACCACGGATACCGGAAAAAATCCCCCCGTCGTGACTCGGCACCAACTCGACCCGACAGGCTTCCGCCAATCCGTTCAGCTCGGCGATAAGTTTTCCAAGCTGATCGAGTTTCCTAGTCTCTATCCGTGTCTCCAAAAACCTGCGTCTGGAGTGCCGTTGTGCGATAGCCTCATACCATCCATCATTTTGTTTATCTATCATTCTCTTTAGTATAATCTTTTTTATAGATTTCATCAAAAAGCCCGCGGAGCCCGCACAGGACTTACAGAAGATACCCTGCGCCTACGATAAAAGTAATCCTGTGAACCTCCGACCCCAACGATTTTCTCTTAAGAACTGCCACGTTCAACCATCTTCATCGAAAGCCGTTCGCTACTTTACAAAAATGAAAGGAGTGTCCTTAACAACAGAACACCCCTTTAATTTTTTGTTCCGTATTTTTTTATCTACTGAAAGTCAGTTGATAATGTACCACCAGTGTCAGTGTAATCTATAAGAACTTCGGTAGAGTTGCCAACATTATCTACTGCGGTGATACTGTAGGTGTTTGTGCTATCGGTATTTGGTTCGGTAAGGCCGTTGAGCTCAGAACCTGTGAAATCTCCCACTCCACCGGTTCCCGAGTCTTTGGTCGCATTATAATCACTACTATTAACTCCGCAGGCATCTGCAGTACTGAAACCGATTATGGTATCAAAGTCCCCATCGCTATCACTGTCCGAAGGCTGTAATGTACCTGAAATAGTGGGTCCTGTGGTGTCATCGACAATAGTAATCTGAAGAGCAGAACTCGATACGTTGCCCGCCAAGTCCACCGCATGATAGCTTTCGGTTGCCGGAAGTGTGACTTCACCGCTTGTCCCCACGTCTATATCCGTGGTGACTCCGTCGGAAGTGTTGGAGTATCCTGCTATGCCGGAGGATACCGAATTGGTTGTCGGATCAGTTGCCGAAAGATCAAAGGCGATTCCGCTCGGCTGCGCGGCACTGTTGTAGTAATACGTTCCTCCCGACTGGTGGGTGGCGGCGGTGTCGGTAAAGCTCACCGTGGGGGTATTTGGAGCTGTGTTGTCTACATCTACGGTAGTTGTAGTGCTGTAGGCGGTATTGACATTGCCTGCCACATCGGTTTTCACCCCTGCGGCTATCTCTATCCCCATGTCTCCGTCGCCCGTGGCTCCGCTCACGGTGATGCTCGGACTGTCGGTACTCGCATCCGATACGAGGACAGAGGCGTCGGCGTTTTCTGTTCCGTTCACATTCACTGTTACGTCCGCCGCTTCCAGGGTTCCGCTGAAAGTATTCGTATCACTGAAAGTCACATCGAAGACCACCTGGTCTGCGCTATTCACGTAAGAGGGTTCTCCTGTCTGTTTCGCAACGCTTACCGTCGGCCCTTCACGGTCGTAGGTGATGCCGGTCGAGGCTGAATAGGTGCTCATCGTATTGTTCACATTATCCGAGGCGTTTATCGTGTACTGTAGAGATCCCTGAGTGAGGGTCGACTCGCCTGAAGGAATAGAATAGCTCGCCTTATAATCATAAGTACTTCCGGCTACTACCGTTGCGCCCCTTCCTCCGATCTCAACCGTCGGATTACCGTCGAGTCCGGAGCCGGTTTCGATCATATTGAACTCTATGGTAACTGTCTGCCCATTTCTCACGTATCCAGGGTTCCCCGTGGTCGAGACTACCGGCGTCCCGTCTACCGCAGGATCGGTGGTGTCAGTAGTTATAGTAATCTGAAGAGCAGAACTCGATACGTTGCCCGCCAAGTCCACCGCATGATAGCTTTCGGTTGCCGGAAGTGTGACTTCACCGCTTGTCCCCACGTCTATATCCGTGGTGACTCCGTCGGAAGTGTTGGAGTATCCTGCTATGCCGGAGGATACCGAATTGGTTGTCGGATCAGTTGCCGAAAGATCAAAGGCGATTCCGCTCGGCTGCGCGGCACTGTTGTAGTAATACGTTCCTCCCGACTGGTGGGTGGCGGCGGTGTCGGTAAAGCTCACCGTGGGGGTATTTGGAGCTGTGTTGTCTACATCTACGGTAGTTGTAGTGCTGTAGGCGGTATTGACATTGCCTGCCACATCGGTTTTCACCCCTGCGGCTATCTCTATCCCCATGTCTCCGTCGCCCGTGGCTCCGCTCACGGTGATGCTCGGACTGTCGGTACTCGCATCCGATACGAGGACAGAGGCGTCGGCGTTTTCTGTTCCGTTCACATTCACTGTTACGTCCGCCGCTTCCAGGGTTCCGCTGAAAGTATTCGTATCACTGAAAGTCACATCGAAGACCACCTGGTCTGCGCTATTCACGTAAGAGGGTTCTCCTGTCTGTTTCGCAACGCTTACCGTCGGCCCTTCACGGTCGTAGGTGATGCCGGTCGAGGCTGAATAGGTGCTCATCGTATTGTTCACATTATCCGAGGCGTTTATCGTGTACTGTAGAGATCCCTGAGTGAGGGTCGACTCGCCTGAAGGAATAGAATAGCTCGCCTTATAATCATAAGTACTTCCGGCTACTACCGTTGCGCCCCTTCCTCCGATCTCAACCGTCGGATTACCGTCGAGTCCGGAGCCGGTTTCGATCATATTGAACTCTATGGTAACTGTCTGCCCATTTCTCACGTATCCAGGGTTCCCCGTGGTCGAGACTACCGGCGTCCCGTCTACCGAAGGCGATGTGGTGTCAACAGAAATTGGGCTGCTATCTGCATCTTGGTTTCCTAATAAGTCTTTTATATGAAGGTAAACCTCATAGTTTCCATCAGGTTTATCCGGCAAATCTACCTGTGTAAGAGTATTCGGATCACCGGTAGTCCATGAACTCGGTTCGGAGGCGTTATAGGTCAATGCATAAGCAGTTATTCCCGCCCCAATACCTGCATCATATCCCGGATCGCTTGCGTTTATGGAAACAGGAGTATTCGTACCACTTCCGGTACGCACAAAGGTGTTGCCGTTATTCAATTCGAAACTGCTGATTTCTGGAGCAGTTCGATCAAGGTTTACTATTATATCCTCAAAACTACTCACTTTCTGAGGTGCATCGAGAACTGTTACCCTTAGACGTTTTTGTCCATCACCGTTGTCTGCATATTCAGAACCAATTGTAGCGAGATTGAAGTTATATTCATAAGTAGTACCATAGTAATCACTTTGCCAAAGGTTTGCCGCTGCTATATCTTCGTTTCCAAAAGCATCAGTCAATTTTGTCTCTGCAATATGTATTGTTTCAACACCCACATCATCAACCGCATTTACCGTTAGTACCATGGAAATCTCATCAGCAAGAATCGGGTTGTCAAAGTTCGTAATTGTATTCTCAACACCATCAATATCTATTACTAAGGTGATACTGTTTATTGCGGGATCGGATAGATCGGTACTGCTCCCGGTAATAAATGACCATGAGAAATCATCTGCCATTTGATGCCCGTCAAGATCGGAGATTGTCTTGTCAACGGTAACAACAACCTGGTTCTGGGCATCATAGGTTTTACTCCCTTCGAATTGTAGTTCAACATTAGAGCCGTTTACTATCGGATCAAGTAGCCGATCGGTCATAGACACTAACGGGTCAGTTGTATTTCTACTTTTCGCCTCTACAGAAATAGTATCGAAACTGACTGTTTGAGGGTCTACATCTTCAGAGAAGACAATCGTGACTTTCTGATTCATCAATACACCGTCTTGAGAAAAAGGCTCATGAGTGACTACTACCGGCCTCGCATCATAATTAGCCGTTATGACCACGTCATTCTGTACACTCGTAGCTTCCGCAGATGTTTCTGTTGCATTCTCATTGTTAAAAGATATGATATCTGAATTTGCCGACCATCCGATAAATGCATATTTGGAATTTTCCGTCATACTTATGGTGAAAGGCTGTCCGACTTTAATTGTCACAGGACCGGAAGGGTTGGTAGTACCCATATCGCTATCCAGGGGTTGAACACGCACGGTGAATTCTTCCGCATTCGCCTCCTCCACTTCTTTTTTGATTTCCTCTTTTATGTCCGAGGTGCCGAAGAAGTCCTTGCATGAAGAAGAGAAGAAAAGCGGCACCACTAGGATGAATAGAACAAGTATCTTTTTTATATACAGACTGATTTTATTCATCGCTCTTCTCCTTGGATATACTGTCGCGGTGTAATGGGTGAACGCTCAAATCGGAAAACTCGGCGGAATTGAGTGCTCTTAGTAGAAAATAATCGAATTGAGGGGGGTTAAGAAAACCGTCGGTGTTGAGATATTCGGTGCCGTCTACACGGACCGACAGATTTCCCCCCGCAGGATCGTAGTCTATACGGTATTCTCTTAAATCAAATACGGTTCCGGGGATAACGGCGGAATTGGTCATTTTCATCCAGACCTCTCCCCGGGAATAATAAATCTGCAATCGAGGCGCGGCATTACCATATGCTTCGGGATCACTGGTGACCCATATGAGGATGGAATCTCCCCCACCAAAGTGGGACAACTTCCATTTTTCCCTGTTTTTTCTTTCAAGGCCATGGATATGTATTCCAAATCCCACAAAACCACTGCCGGTGGAACGGGCTTTGAATTCATAGACCATCGGCCCCTCCACGGGTTGAGAAGGTAGTATCAGTTTTGCATACATGGCCTGCTGATCGGTCATCTCGGCCAGGTATGTGCCCAGTCGCCATTCTCCGTTGGCCGGACGAATTCCGTCGTCGAGAAAACTTACCCTGATGGGCGACTCCGATTCCTCGACAGAAACAGTTTCGGGTTCCGGCTCTACTTCCGGCTCAGGTTCTGCCTGTGTTACTTCTATATCGGGTTCAGTTCCGTGTTCGGGCATCGATTCAACTGTCGGCTTTTTTTCTATCTCCGGTTCCGGCTCAGGCTCCGGAGCAAGCGCAATTTTCGGCTCACGCACGGATGCCGGCTCGGCCTCCGGCTCAAGCTCCGCCTCTACCTCAGTTTCCGGCTCCGCCTTTGCATCTGCTTCGGGTTCCGGTAAAGATTCCCGTTCCGCCTTTGCATCTGCTTCGGGTTCCGGCTCGGCATTAGGTTTCGGTACAGTTTTCTCTACCTCCGGAGTATCAGTAAGGGCAACACGAAGGTCTTCTTCCTTCTTTTCTTTTTCGATGATTTCGACATCGGAGGGCGCTTTTTTTGCTATTTGCGGCGGTGCGGAGAATCCCTGCTCGTTTTGCGTCTTCGGCTCCTGCTGTAACTCCCGATCGGTTTTCCGGTCCGGTGGAGGTTCTGATTCCTTTGGTACCGACACCTCGGTTTTTGTTGAGCGCTGTCGCCGGGAGCTTATCTCCGTATCCTCCGGGGCTTTCTGCTGAATCTCAGGAGGCTTTGACACGGGTTCCGGAGTTTTTTCCTGTTCCCCATGTTCCCGCGACGGTTCCGCCTCTATTTCGGCCATCACAACTTCTTCAGCTTCACCCACGGCTTCGGACGGGGCCTCCTGCTCAGGCTGGTCTCCAGTTACTGGCCCCATTGGCTCGGGCTCAATTACCTCTTCGGACTCTACTACTACCTCCGGCTCTAGTGCCGCCTCCGCTTCTACCGGGGGATCTAAAGGTTCCGCTATCCGGGAAGAAGGCTCTTCCTCCTGGTCGGGCATTGAAACCACCAGGGAGGAGGGAACCTCTCTTTTAAATAGATTAGGCGATCTCTCGCCCCCCCCTTCGGAGACGGCCCCCGCAGATGCCACAGCCTCCGCAGATGCCGTTTTTCTCGCCGTCCCCGCGTCCCCCGCATTTCCGGCTATTTGCACGGGCTCTCTCGGGGTACCGGTTTGATCGCCGGTCCGGGTATCAGTGCCGGTGCCGGTGTCAGAGGTAAAGGCAAGCCCCGGCTCGGACCAGATGATGGAGGAGAGACGGTCGGTCATGGACCAGGCCCGTCCGCTGCCGCCGTAGATTGAGGCGAGATAGCCGAATCGCTCGGCCAGCGAAGGAGCACTGGTGAGAAGTTGGGTGTAGAGAAGTTCAGATTCCCTGTAGAGGTCCATCTCATAGGCCGCGCGGGCCTTGCCGAGGATGGCAACCGGGTCTTCCGGGAGAAGGCTCTCCGCCCATTCGTAGTAGGAACGAGAGAGCTCGTAGTTTTTTCTGATAAAAGCGATACTCGCCAGGTTGTTCCACGCCCACACATAGCCGGCATCGGCGGCTTCGGCGAACTTTTCCCATGCATCATCGAGCATTCCCGCCTTCGCCAGAATGACCCCGTAGTCGTTCAGCGTTTCGGGGTCACGCTCCAGGACGAGCTGCCTATCAAACTCGTTGATAGTCGGTCCAATCTCGCGGATGACAAAGCGGTCTATCGATTCGTCGAAGGCCACCATGAGATCGCTCTCTTCGGGGAGGGCGAAACGAGCTTCCGCGCCGGGAAGAGCGCTCGGAGGATACCGATCCCAGTTTTCCCGCATGGGAAAAAAGTCGGCATTCCCGGATTTTTCATTGTCTACCCACTGTTTCGCCCCTATCCGCCAAGCCTTGACGAAGCCCTCCTGGACCATGGTGATCTCGATGGGGGCCCACGCGCGATTTTCATGAAAAATCAACAGACCAGGATCGAAGAACTGTTTTTTCGCCTCTTTCTCACTCATTCCCAAGTCGAAGGCCATATAAATATGGCCGGGGATAGTAATGAAGGCCGTGGATATTCCGGAGGCCTCCAGGAGCGAACAATAGAGAATCGAGAGGTCGTCGCAGTCTCCCCCGCGATAGGTGAGGGTCTCCTTTGGATACTGTAGAAAATCGAGGGCCGTCGCGTTTTTTGACAGTTCGATGTACGAGCTGTTTGGATCCACCACGTAGTTCACCCCATAGAGTCTCAGTCCTTCGAAAATACTCAAGGCGTTCTGGAGATTGCGGGGCAGGTCCGTTCGCATCCGGTCCCGCGCGATACTGCCGGCATAGCGGGAAAACCAGAGCGAAGCCGGATCGGTGGGTGAGACGAAGGCCGCCGCGCGGCGGTCGTCTTCCCAGGACATGGTATTGCGATGGTATATCTGCAGGGAAAAGGTCTCCCTCGAGACCCGCTGTGTTCCATAACGACTGTACTCCACCTCGACAGTCGCATTGGATCGGCTGTTTTCGGTAAGATTGAGAATCCGTTCGTCGAACACGGCATAAAGCGGCACCTCGAACTCCTCTCCCTTTTCAAGGTTCTCCGAGGAGGCGCAGAGTCGCGGCCCACCCATGTATTCGGGAACATGGAAATAAACCCGAACTTTTTCGATCGGTCCGTCTTCCAGGTTCCGGAGGGAGACCGTACCGAGGGGGTCGGTGGAGTACCAGGACCTGAGTACCGGAAAAACCGGATTGGACCTGATTTCGACAAAATCTATATGACCGCGAGTTCTGAGCAGCTCGCCGGGGGTGATCCTGAATCCTATCCCCGCCGCAGGCGCATCGATAAAGGCGGCCGTAGGCGTGGCAAGACGCTCGAATCCCGCGAAAAGTGAGATTTTCATTGCCGCGGATATCTGGAAAGAGGCATCCACGCGACCTCCGACCTCGTATAAGCCGTAGTTCTTTTCCTCGAGATCGGGGACCTTGATGTCGGGAATTTTCCCAAGACCGGCATAAGCCGAGAGGTTCAGGGAGAGGCTGTCGGTGATATTCGTGGTAAAATGCAGTCCCCCGGCCCCTCCCGCGTAGAGCAGGGATTCCTTCGTTCCGGTCTGCAGAGAATAGACCCCCGCCCTTGCCAGGAGTGAAAAAGGGCCGAAGGGCAGGAATTTTGCCTGAGTCGTAATACCGAAGACATTGGAAATACCGTTGTCGGGATCGATGAGCTTTGGGAACCAACCGTCCATAGTGACACTGACATCGACCGCCGATGAGGAGGGAAATTCATCCTGTGCTTCAAGCTGAGGGAGGATACCCGCGAAAGCAGGAAAGAACAACAGGGAAAAAATGATGAATCGCCTGAATCGCAGATATAGATTATTCATAAGATTTCAATCGATACTTATTCTCCCCACATCATATCACCCAGCCTGTCCATCGCAGCTGAAGCCCGGGCTACCGATCCTTCGATTCGCGCGGCGAGATAGCTATAACGCTCGGCCAGTTCGGGTTGCATCTCACTGGCAATACCGAAATAGTAGTCCGCCTCATCAAAGCGATCCAGTTCGTAATAGGTGCGGGCAAGGTTGATAATCGCCGCGGGGTTGCCGGGATATTCCTCCGATACCTTCAGATACCAGGAGAGGGCGGTATCATAATCTCCAATAAGAAAAGCGATGTTACCAATGTTGATGTGGGCCATCTTATAATCGGCCCTCGAAGCCGCCTGAAACTCCTTCAGGGCTTCTCTGTACACACCATAACGGGCGTAGAGTACCCCCAGGGCATTTCGTTGCCTACCGGTTCCGCCATTGGGTCCGAAGGCGTCTCTCATACGTTCGGCCTTGGGAGAAACTTCCCGTTCCACTACCAGGGAAACAATATTGTTGAACGCTCGGACCACCTGCTCCTCCAGCAGTTTTTCCGTTACAGCCTGGATGCCGGGGACACCGGCGGGAGGATACTTCTCCCAAGCCTCGTCAAGACGAAAAAACTGCTCCCGGGACATCTCCGTTTCTCCCGCAATCCGGGCGCCTTCACTCCATGCACGGAGAAAGCCTTCCCGAAGGAGAGAAACCCTAACCGGTACCCATACTTCATCATCGAGAAAAATAAAATCACCAGGATCGGAGAAAAAGAAGCGAATTCCGGATTTTCCGTATTCGAGCTTCACGGCTACAATCACATCCTCCTCGAGGGGGATAATGGCTGAAGGAACACCAACCGATTCAACCGCCGCCGCGTAGAGCACGGCGAGATCGTCGGCGTCTCCCCCTCGATAGGAGATGGTCTGGTGGGGATATTGCACGTAGTCGATCTCGTCGGGAGACCGGCGCATGGCCCTGTAAGGGGTCTGGGGATCCTCACTCCACGCTATATTGGAAAGTCTGAACCCTTCAAAAAGGGCCAACGCGTACTGCAGGTTGGAATCCACCTCCGGACGGGTATCCGACCGGACCAGACCGGCCACGTATTTGCTGAAATCAAGGAGGGCCCTGTCGTTGGGACTTACAAAGGCGGCAAGAACCTTCGGATCCTTCCAGGTAAAGGAATTTCGGTCGTGTATCGATATCGTCGTCTCCGCCCGGGATGTTCTGGCTTCACCTAGCAGTTCATAGTCTATAATAATCTCACCGGTGGTAAGCACCTTTTCAGTCACCGTCATCATCCGGTCGGAAAAACTCGCCTTGAGAGGCAGGGTCGCCCCCCCGTTCCTGGGAAGGTAGTCGATCTCTCCGCAGAGTTGGGGGGAAGATGTGTATTCTCCCGCCTCGAACCGCACTTCCACGTTTCGTATCTCCGCACTTTCCCCATTCCTGATGGTGATCGAACCGAACTCACCCTCCTGGTAGTGCGATGCGAGGATTGGAAAAACCGGGCTTGATTCGGCTGAATCGAGGATGGCCCTTCCTTCTGTTTTTCTTGATTTGAATCCCAGGTCAACCACCAATGAAACGGCGAGACCCTGATAGAGTGAATCTTTTTCACGCAAAAAATCCACGTAATCGACACCCGCGGAAACCGTAAACCCGGGTGAAAACCGATAACCTACCTCCGTGCCGACTTCCCAATAGAGGTTCCCGGTAGAAACGGCATCGTCACCACTGCCGTATTGTCCGACATACACACCCCCGCCCGCAGAACCGGCGATTTTGAGTCTGGGAAGGGGAAACGTGAAAAGATTGATTCCACCCCCAATGGTGGTAAGAAGAAGGGAACTCTCCAGGTCCGAGCTTGCGGGAGGTACGGACTGGACCCGCAGACCCGCCCAGGGAGCAAGAAACCGTGTCAGTTCCGCGTTGATCGTCAGAGATCCACCGCCACCGACACCGTATATGTCTCCGTCTTTCAGGGGAATAAGTACCCGGGGAGAGGCATGGACCCGAAGATTCTGAGAATACACCGAAACCGGCAGAACCAGTAAGGCCATCATGGTAATCGCGGCCGCGATACCAACGATAGAGTACCCCCTGAGATTCATATCACTACCTCTCTCCGTTAAGTATACCACGGTTTGAAATTTTTATCGATCTTCACAAAAAATATCAACAATTCACGAGAATAAATAGAAGAATAGAAGGCTGAGGGGTTACTTCTGCCTGTACTTTTCTCCCCGTGGACCGTCGGCTCTCCATATATAACAGCTATCCAGAAAATACCTTCGAACCTGGTCGTTGGTGGGATACGAGGATGATTCAACCCTGGTCCGATAGGTGAAGGCCGCCTGCACGAAAGCGGGTCCCATGGTGATGATCAAGTGGGTGAGGTGGGAACAGGCTTTTTCCCCTCCAACCCGTTCGAGTACCGCTCGGGTGAACCCCGATTCTATACTAAGGCCTATCAGACTACGGTATTTCGCCCCGAGGCCCCGACATTCCCGGTAGGGAACATCTTCGAAGTCCACCTTGATATCCTCTATCCTCATCTCCTCGACGGATACGGAGAGGCGGGCTTTGATGGTGTGGAATCGACCGGCGGGAATTGTGTCACCGGAAAAACCGTTGAACTCTATATGGCGATCATCTCGCAGGACTCCTTCAATGACAAGAATCCCCTCAGGGCCTTCAAGGGTGGTCATCTCTATCTGACGGGTGGCAATCTTCCGGTTGCTTCCGGAACTGTTGTTGTTTTCCATACCCGAATTGTACAGGATTACAGATAGAGGGTCATCATGTCTCTACCAGCTCCAGCGCAATCCCGCGCCGACATAGTGGAACATACTGAAGGTATACACGGAACCTCCCCCGTCAGACCCACCTTCCAGAAGGCGGTATCCCAGTCGCAGTTCCAGGTCGGGATCGGGCGAATAGACCAGGGCCAGCAGAAAATCCTCCGCCCGTCCCTGGGGTGCCGCCAGTCCGTCACCCTCGAGAAGCAGGGCAAATCCCGGCGCGAAGTTCCACCTGGCCATCAGGTGAATCAAAGGGACAAATCCCAGGTTTTCCCTCTTTTCCTCGGTAGACCCGTCGTCAAGGGCGATATAGGCATCCCGGACCTTTCCGGTCAGTCCGGCCGAGGTCTTAAATCGTGAATTTTCAAAAAAAGTATAGGCGTAGGTGAGCCTGTAACTGTTGAAAACGTAAGTGCCGGTGAGATCCGTTCCATCCGGAAAGGATGTATCCCTGAAAACTATCGCCCCGTCTGCCTTCCCGGTACTTTCGACCTTGAGGGGAGCATACAATCCGAAAAGGGAATGCCTGCGGTAATCGACCCCCGCCTGCAAACGGTAGTACCATATGGTATCCGGAGTTAAATCATCGGCCAAAGAAAATTTAGTCCCCGTATCCGAAGGTATGCGCACGTCATTATAGCCGGTGAAGGCGGCTCCCGTTTCTATATCGACCCAGAATCGCGGTGATTCAGCAGACAACTGCACCGAAACACCAAAACCAACAATCAGAATAGCAATGGCAAGAATAGTTTTTTTCATTTTCATACCGGTACCTCCATCCACAATATAAACAAAAAGGGCAAAAAAGAAAATTCCCCCGGCGGGCTTCCCTCTGCCGGCTTTTCTCCGACCAGCTTCCCTCTCCGGCTTCCCCCGGCGGGGGAAGCCGGTCGGGAGTTGATGGATTCCTTCCCCGGGGATATGATCAATCCATGAAATGTTTCGCCATGAATTTACGGCAGTTCATCTTAAAACGGGTCGGTCTGTACCGACTGCTTCTGGTACTCAGTTTTCTCGCCTTCATTAGCCTCGGACTGCCCGATGGTCTCCTGGGTGTTGCATGGCCTTCGATCAGCAAAGACTTCAACGTGCCCCTCAGCCGCCTTGCGGTACTACAGATCGGGATGACCGTGGGTTTCTTTTTTTCCAGTACCAATGCCGGACGGCTCATTCGCCGTTTGGGAGTGGGAAAACTTCTCATTTTCAGCAATACCATGATCGCCCTTTCCCTCTTCGGCTTCGTGACCGCCCCTCACTGGTACGTGATGGTAGGGGCGACCATCCTGCTTGGAGGCGGCGGCGGGGCGATCGACGCGGGGCTCAACGCCTATTCGGCGGAACACTTCACCAAAGAGCATGTTACCCTCCTCCATGCTTTCTACGGATTCGGTGCGATGCTCGGCCCCATGATTATGCAGGGTGTGCTCAAAAAAAACCTTCCCTGGCAGCGGGGCTACGTGATCACCCTGGTCCTCCTTTTGTGTCTTCTCACGCTTTTTATCCTCCTTCGGCGCCTTTGGTATCTCGAGACCGATGTTACTATTGGAACCACGGGAAAAAACCCCGAGGATAGCACCGAAAACAGCGTCAATAACACCGGGGATGTGGGCAATCCCGACGGGAAAGCCCCCGCACCCTCCGTCGCGGGCAGGGGCAAAAAAGCGACCGGTATAGCCCTCTTTATCTTCTACACGGGCCTCGAGGTCACCGTCGGGGCATGGAGCTTTAGCCTGCTTACCGCGGAAAGGGGAATCGATCCGGCCACGGCAGCCCTTTGGGTCGGCGCGTACTGGGCGGCCCTTACCGGTGGCCGACTCTTCTTCGGCTTCCAGGGTCGGCGTTGGGGCTCTTCCGGTATCATCAAGGCCATGATCCGAAGCCTGGCCGTCGGCGCCCTGCTCCTCCTTCAACCATGGGTCCCCTTCGCGGCTCTTGTCGCGCTACCGGTGATCGGTTTTTCCTGTGCTCCCCTTTTTCCACTCTTTGTGACCCTCACCCCCCACGTGGTGGGAAAAACCGAAGCGCCGACCATCATCGGAATTCAAGTCGCATCGGCAAGCCTCGGTGCCGCAGGGATTCCCTTCCTGGTCGGCCTTGCCGTGGAGTTGAGCTCCCTGGAAGCGGTGGCTTTTTTTACGGTGGCTCTTTCCCTTCTCGTGGGAATAAGCTTCAGGTTATGGCGGCCGGAGTAGCGTCCGACCCAGCAATTGAGGCTGCCCCAGCCCAGCAATTCTCATTTTAGAAGTCTGTGAGACTTCTAAAATGAGAATTTGCCTC